>NZ_CAXUBY010000006.1:0-111096 GCF_964249515.1 Eubacterium sp. 3_1_31 | reverse complement strand
ATGAATGGTTTTCTATACTCCAAAATGCTTGAAAGTATAGTGGTTATGCGAATAATCCAAAATTAGATATAAAAATTAGCAATAAATTTTATAAATAAAAAAGAGAAAATAGATATTCTTACGGCTATTCCATTAAAACCTATTGAAATAAAAAACAAGCGTTTTGATAGATTCGCTTCACTTCATTTAAAAAGATGTACTAATAATCAATTGGAGCTTCAAAGCATCTTAAAGTGTAATAAAGATTTTTCTCAAAAAGGAAATAATCTATTTAACAGAAAAGAAATCGTTAAAGGAGCTTTTGAAGTTACAGAAAATATAGCTGGTAAAAGTATCTTACTTATGGATGATGTGTATTCTTCAGGTTCAACTTTTTTAGAAGTAGCAAAAACACTATATGCGGCAGGAGCGAAAAATGTAAGTGGTGTCTTATTAGCTGCTAACCAATTAACAGAGTCAACTTCTATGTCTTATCATAGTCTTCTTTGTTCTTGCTGTGGGAAACCAATGACGTTAAAGATTAATCATAAAAACAAGCAGATGTTTTTTGGATGTACGGAATATCAAAAACATCTTTATGTTGACACCTCTATATCTATGCAACATGGATTACGTATGTTGTTAGATAATAATAAATTGGAGATTACAGAAATTATAGATTTGGAAGATGAGTATTAGAAATTGCAATTATTTAAGTAAATTACAAAGAACTAAAATATAGTTATAAAATTGTAGGAAATAACCCCCTAAAGTGACCCCTTAAGTCTAGACCCCTAAAGATTTTGGAAACCCAAATAATGATTTATAACGTTTACATAGCCACTTGGTTTAACTACAAAGTGGCTTTATTATGAAAGGAGCTGATATACATGAATAGAACAGAGATGTTTTTTTCTTATGAAGAAAAAGATTACGTATGTTCTACGCAATCTAGTGAAAAGTATTGGCTGATGCAGATGGCACTAGATGAACAGGGAAGTGGTTTATGTGATATCCCTTAATTTAATAATCGTCAATGTTAAAGTACCCTCGGTAGCTCTTGCATTGGCGTTAAACGTAAGGAAGAAATCACTTGCAGAAATCATACGTATGATAAAGGTGTTAGAGCCATAGGCACTTGTATTATCAGCGGCATTCATAAAATAAATGGCCGTTTCAATATGGGGAGCACCATTATAGTATGGTGTTATCTGCATATAGCCTTGTGGATTTAACAGGGCAGATACGTGATAGGATATGACATAATAACCGGGTTCTATCACAAGATTTGTATCGGAAATTTGGCGAATCTGACCAGTGTCATCTTCCGTAAGTGTGCCAAAAGGGATGCGTGTGGCATTGGTGAAGCTGGCAGCAAAAGTGATGAAGCTGGCAAATGCAATTTCAGGCAGTATACCCGGCAAGCCTTGTGGAATGCCAAATTCTAAGGCGATGCCATCTGGAGTTATGCTGGAAGTAACACTTGCTAAAGAGCCAGGTGCTAAAGTTGTTGTACCAATCACTTCAACTTGAGGCAAAGGCCCTGTCGCGCCTGTTTCTCCTATAGGTCCGGTAGCTCCGGTATTTCCAATAGGTCCGGTTGCACCGGTAGGTCCAGTAGCTCCGGTGTTTCCAATAGGTCCGGTTGCACCAATAGGTCCAGTAGCTCCGATGTTTCCAATAGGTCCGGTTGCACCAGTAGGCCCAGTAGCTCCGGTATTTCCAATAGGCCCAGTTGCACCAGTAGGCCCAGTCGCACCGGTCGCACCGGTTGGTCCTATAGGAGGGATTCCATCATCACAACAGCAAGGACACGGCGGACAACATTCGCAATTCCAATTTGTGTATTTCATACTTTACCTCCATTCTTGTTATTTTATGAGCATTATTTATATTAGTTACGGCTATGATGCAGGAGTATAAAATAAGGCATATCATATAAGGATATTAGTGTTTAAGATTATCATATTTTTTCAGACACATGCTAATAATGGTAAGGTATATTTGAAAGATTTTAGATATGTGCATAGGCTGTGTATTTACCACCATATGTTTATAAGCCACTTCCTCTTTCACCTGTTTTAACGGTATTGTTGTTTTGATGATTCTACATAAAATCGGATAAATAAAACATCCTGAATGTAAAAAAAATGTAAGCATCTTGAACATGAAGGAAGATATGGGTTTCTCATAATCGTGCACTATTCATTGCGTAATAGCAATTAAGATGGCATAATAATATGGAAATACACGGCTTAAAAAGCTATCGGTTGGGAGGATTGCATGAAAAAAGTACTTATAACTGGTGGAACAGTATTTGTAAGCAGATATATTGCAGAGTATTATGTTAAGAAGCATTATGATGTATATGTATTAAATCGTAATAGCAAAAAGCAATCAAAAGGGGTAAAGCTGATCCAGGCAGACAGACATAATTTAGGAAATCTTCTTCGCGATTTTCATTTTGATGTTGTGATTGATACAGCATATACTTCTGATGATGTCGAAAAGTTATTAGCTGCATTAGACAGTTATGAAGATTATATTTTGATCAGCTCAAGTGCTGTATATCCTGAAAATCTTTCACAGCCTTTTAAAGAAGATTCTCCAGTAGGGCTTAATAACTATTGGGGGAAATACGGAATTGATAAAATTGAAGCAGAAACGGCTTTGTTGAAAAGAAATCCCAATGCCTATATCCTTAGACCACCTTATTTATATGGGCAAATGAACAATGTATATAGAGAAGCTTTTGTATTTGAATGTGCGTTGGCAGATAGGAAGTTTTATTTACCAAAAGATGGGGAAATGAAGTTACAGTTTTTTCATATTCATGATCTATGCCGATTTATAGATATACTTTTGAAACAAAAACCGGCTCAACATATTTTTAATGTAGGAAATAAAGATACTATATCAATTCGGGAATGGGTTGCCCTTTGTTATCATGTTGTTGGGAAACAAACCGCATATGAATATGTGTATGGGGATATAGAACAAAGAAACTATTTTTGTTTCTATGATTATGAATATTATCTGGATGTTTCTGAACAATATAAGCTTATGCATGATGTAAAACCGATATCTGTAGGATTAAGAGAGGCATTTGATTGGTATAAAGGAAATGCAGAAAAAGTGAATAGAAAGCCTTATTTAGATTATATTGATAAGAATATACGATAAACAAGTCCCATCTGCTGAACAAAAAATCAGAACTTATAGAGGGGTTCAAGTAAAACCAATATGTAATGATGTGTTTGTATAACGATGAGGAAATGAGCAAGATTTAAGAAATGGTGAATGATACATGACCATTTGTAAAAGAACTTTTTTAGGTAGGAGGAATTACCAATGCTAGATTTTTTCGAAGCATTAACAAGTGAGAGTAAAAACACAAAAAAGAGGCCGTTTTCATGACCTCTTTTATAATATTTCCCCTCCAAGCAATTTTTTATTTTACTGGTTTTACATGTATTCTGCCGCGATATTCTGTTTCGGCAAAATAGACATTTTCCGCAATGCGTGCTTCCGGATTTAACGTAACATTTTTAAGCATCATTTCTTTGAATTTCTCATAACCTGCCATATCCAATAGATGACCGCCATGCAGATAACGTGGCTGACCTTTTAAGACATCCGCAGAGAACGCTTGCCAGTTTTTAATGATAGCAAGCACAGCTTCTTCACTTAAGAAGTCCGCAAATGTTTTTCCCATCCTTGGATATTGTTTCCCCGTTCTGCCGCCAATCAAAATACGATAGAATGGTTTTGGACTTCTGCGCATGGCATTGGTAGGACAAACTAACGTACATTCACCACAGCCAACACAACAACAAGCATCCTTTTCTATGCGATTGTTTACCATGCTCAAAACTCTGGTCGCATGAGATTCACAGGCTTTGACACAACTGCCACAACCGATACATAAATCAGGATCATAAATGGGTTTAGTTAAGCCGACAATCCCAAAGTCATTAAAATGTCCCTTGGCACAATCATTTGGACAGCCAGCAACCGCTACTTTGATATGATAGTGGCTAGGGAAGACTTCCTTTTCAATCTTCTTGGCTATTTCCTGCGTGTTAATATTTGCTTTAATACAATGAATACCGCCGATACACGCCATGATGTTTCGTGCACCGATCGTCGGATATCCGGCAGACGTATCCATGTCCACACCACATTGTGCCACCTCGATATCTTCTAAGTAATCCTTTAATTCTTTATTTACTTTATCAATATTTTCATATTTAATGCCGGGAATCGCAAAACATTGACGAGATCCAAAATGGAAGGTGCCATCCCCATAAGTTGTCGCAAGATGCTGTACAAAGCCTAAATATTTAGCCTCGATAAGGCCGGCAGGGACACGCATTTGTAACATATATTCACCTTTTACTTTTGATTGACGGAAACAGTTGGTACGCAAGGCACCAATATTCATATCTTTAGCCATTATAACGTTACCTCCTTAATCCATCAATGTCTTCGCCTTGGTATAAGGGAAGACAGGACCTTCCAGGCAGACATAAGTTTCATTAATCTTACAGTGACCGCATTTACCTAAAGCGCAGGACATTTTACGTTCAAAGGATACGTAGATGTGCTCTTCTTGAACACCATATTTCATACATTCCTGAGCTGTAAATTTCATCATGACTGGCGGGCCGACAATGATGACGGCATAATCTTCGCCCCATTCCTGAAAAGGTATATCTTTTACATAATTCATCGCAAAGCCTTCTTTAAATCCCTCTTTTTGCCCATTATCTAAAGTTAGGGTCGTATGAAAATGGGGTGCATTGACAAAGGCTTTTAAATCATTTTCAAATAAAGTGTGAGAAGGATCACGAAATCCGGCAATGGCATATACATCCTTACAATCCTGTGGATGATGAAGGAAGTGTTTTAGCGTACTACGGACAGGGGCAACACCGGTTCCACCGGCAATTACCACAACATGTTTATTTTTAAATGATTCTAATGGAAACCCATTGCCATAAGGACCGCGAATATATAAATCATCCCCAGGTGCTAAATCGAAGATGACGTTTGTTAACTTTCCCACGCGGCGAATTGTAAATTCTACCGTGGAATCAGTAAAACTACTTACGGAAATAGGAGCTTCGCCAATTTTTGGCAAAGAGATTTCAAAGAATTGTCCGTGCCGTATCGAGGCATTTGGGAATTCTACTACAAATGTAGATTCTAAATCCGTTTCTTCTATGATATCTAAAATACGATGTTTTTCAGGTAACCAGGGGTTATTCATCCGCCTTTGCCTCCTTTCTTGCTTCTACTTCCTCATACAAGCGATTTATGATATGCGTAAATGAAATATATTCCGGACAGATATCATCACAGCGACCGCAGCCGACACACATCTGATAATCGGTTTTAAAACGTTTCTGAAAGTCATAAACCTTATGCATTGTCTTAAATCGCATACGATCTTGATAATCGTCACGGAAAGCATGCCCGCCGTTTACTGTGGTGAATCCATCATTCATACAGCCGGTCCAGGTCCGTCTGCGCTCACCGCTTTTTCCATTTTCCGTATAAGTCGTGTCAATGGTATTGAAGCAAGAACAGGTGATGCATACGGAATTACATGCGCCACAGCCAATACAGCGTGTCTGATAATCCTTCCACATGTCGAAAGCATAGATGTCCGCTACCATGTCTTCCGTTATCTTTGGAACATGAATAACGGTTTCATTCTTTTTCACAAATGCTGGCTGATAGGTTGTTTTCGGATATGTGTTAAAAATAGATGTAAATTGATCACTCTTACATTCTACCAAGACACGTCCTTCTTCTTCATAAGGGCGTATAGCTAAATCATAATCATCTGTTTTATTTGTACCCATGCTGCAGCAAGCACAAGATTCCCAGCCTTCTTCCGGACATTCCATCAAGATAAAATGAACCTTATCACGCATACGCTTATAATAAGGATCTACTTCATTGCCATTTTCTAAGAATATCTTATCCAGACGTTTTATACCGTGAATATCACAAGAACGGGCAAAAATCAGCAGATCTTTATCAAAAATCTGACTTTCCATAAAGCCATATTCAGTGAAATGAAATAATGTCTGATTGATTGGATAGAAGACTTCCTTTGGCGAATATTGACTGCGCTCATTCCATTCAATCTCTTCAAGACTACGGATTTCTTTATACCGAATAATATCTGTATTGCAATATCTTCCGGCATTTTTTAATCGTTTTGGTGCATAAATCTTATAATGCAGCCTGAGTGAATCAAATACATGATTCATCTCTTCGTATGTCAATTCATACGACATGGTAACTACCTCCTTCATCCTTGTACATAAGAGTCATTGTAGGATATTCATCTTTGACTTCCATTATGTATGTCATAACTGATTTCATTGTAAACCCTTAAAAAATTTTTTTGAATAGGAGGAACGGTTTTTCAAAAATTCTAATAGATACATAAATATTTCTTATCGTTAGTACCAGAATGTTTTGAAAGGGCAAAAGATAAGGAGGATGGGAAAGTGAAAAGATCAAGAATAGAAGCTTTGAAAATGTGAAGAAGTTTCTATAAATGACAAAAGCCACCGTTATTGGTGGCTTATGAAATACATATGGGGATGGTATATTATTTCGTGATGATTTCTGCTTTGCAGGCCGATACGAAAGTAGGGTTGTCACAACCATTACCGACAAGAACGATCATACCAAATTCATTCTTTAATACCATACCGTTTCCTACAGTCTGACCTCCAGCATTGATAGATACACCAGTAGTACCTACTGGCAAGTACATACGCTCTGCTTCTTCACAATCAAAGTCACAACCAGTTGGTATTGGTGTTGGTACAGACAGATATGTGATAGCATTGTTGTAGGAAGCACTGGTAAGTTTAATTGATGCAATATGGCAGATGGAAATGGCTTCGGATGGTTTCCCCTGCGAGTTGACCAATTGCAAAATACCACTATGAGGGTTGTTGTTAGGAGAAGGCAGTAAGGAACCGAGACGACCACTTGCATTATTGCCACTTTCCATACTGACAATGACGTTTTCATTTGGATAAAGAGCAATCAGCTGTTCGAGTAAGTGTTTCATCTGGCTTACACATGCACAAGAAGCACTGACAGCAACAACACCGGTAGCACCTGTAGCTCCCGTAGCACCGGTTACCCCGGTAGGTCCTGTTGCACCTGTAGCACCGGTTGGGCCGGTAGGACCAGTGATACCATCTTCGCCATCTGTACCGGTAGCACCGCGTGGTATGACGAAGTCTAAGATATGATTAGGACCACCTGAATCTGTGACAGATGCCGGTGTACCCGGTTCTGCAGTCGTTGTGCTTCTAACTGTCAACGTATCAGCAACACCCGTAGCACCGGTAGGGCCAGTAGGTCCGGTAGGCCCTGTTGGTCCGGTCACCCCAGTTGCGCCGGTTGCGCCGGTGGCTCCGGTTACCCCAGTAATACCAATGCCAGTTGCCCCGGTAGCTCCGGTAGCACCGGTTACTCCGGTTGGCCCGGTAGGCCCAATAGTACCTGTAACGCCCGTAGCACCGGTAGGCCCCGTAGCGCCATTTGCCCCGGTATTTCCCGTAGGCCCTTGTAAACCAGTAGCGCCGGTGGCTCCTGTAATGCCGGTAGGACCGGTTGCTCCTGTAATGCCTGTAGCACCATTCGCTCCAGTAGGTCCGGTATTTCCGGTAGGTCCGGTAGCTCCAGCAGGTCCAGTAGCTCCCGTGATTCCTGCGAAACCTTGAAGTCCGGTAGCACCTGTTGGACCTTGTGGTCCAGTAGGTCCAGTTGCACCATTTGCTCCAGTAGGACCAGTAGCTCCTGTAATACCAGATGCGCCGGTTGTTCCTGTTGCACCGGTTGGTCCTTGCAGACCGGTAGGCCCGGTAGCACCATTCGCGCCGGTCGCTCCCGTGGCACCTGTTGGCCCGGTAGGCCCGGTAGCTCCTACACCAGGTCCAGTAGCACCAGTAGCTCCGGTAGGTCCTGTAGGCCCAGTGGCACCACGGAATCCTCTAGGACCTCTTGGCCCAATACATGCACATCCACAAGTATTCACAGGAGTAATGCAAGGCTCGCATGAGCAACTTAGCGGACAATCGTTTCGTCCCTGAAAAGGTTCTTCTTCATAATCGTAATCATCTTGTTCAAACGTATCTTCATATTCCATTTTATCACCTCGCCGCATGGATTTTGAATATCCGTCGTATCCTATGCGCTTACTTGCAAAATGGCATAAGCAAGTGCCTAGTTTAGAAGGATATCAATGAAAACGTGAGATACAACTATGTTTTGCTGTATCAGACAACTGTAAAAAAGGCTTTTCATTACGCGCGTTACTTGTGGAAAAGGCATGTTCTTATAATGAAGTTTCACCTCTTTTCTTTTTATCCAACGTATACTATGCAAAATAGGAAATGTTATATGGTGTATCTTATCAGGGATGTCTGTTACTTTTCCCAATAACCATAAAAAAAGCCATTTGTTTACAAGAGAATATAGAAACAAATGACTTTGGTTATGATTTATAATATTTTTTTATTCATGATGACGTAAGGCTTGTACGATTGTTTTTAATGAAACCGTATTGCCATAACTCAATGTTCCTCTGCGATATAAGCGCGCCCCTAAAATTCCCATGGCAATGGTCGTAACTGCCAATAGGCACCAGGAAATAATGATTTCCCATACGGTAGCAGAGCCAACGGCAACATTGATGAACATACACATCCAGGAGGTAAAGGGTACAAAACCAACGATTTTGGCAAGAAGCGTATCTGGCATCTGCAAGCTTACATAACTCAAGATGAAAACCGCGATAATCAGTAGCTGAATCGGCATGGTTGCCCCATTTACTTCTTCGACTTTCGAACATAAAGCACCAATCGCCCCAAACAGGAAGTTGAAGAGCAAATAGCCTAACATGCCAAATAATGCGAAGGTCCATAATACGATGGAAGGAATGTGTAAAAATTTATCCAATGCATGATTCCACACATCTGCATTTACTTGATATGCCAACAGGAAAGAACCTAACATAAGGGCAGTCTGCAGAACCCCTGTAATTGCGCCGGCAATGACCTTGCCGAAAATTAAGGTATTTGATGTTGTACTGGTTGTTAGTATTTCAATAGCACGGTTGCTTTTCTCACTTGCAACTCCTACACCAACTTGATTACCGTAAATCATGATCATCATATAAAGAAGGAGGATCAATGCATAGGTGTAATAATAGTTACTGCTGCCATCGGTTCCCAACACGGTTGTTTTGGATTGAATCGGTGTCTGATAAATAGCTTCAATGGTTGTCGCATCATAATGATGACGTTTGAACTCCTTTGCTTGGTATTGCTTTTTCATCAAATCTTCAAACTTAGCTGGACGTGTATCCTGTAAACTTGAATTTTTTATATAATAAGTGAAATGCGTAGCATCGTTTATGGCAAAACCAATATCTGCTTTCCCATCAGTTACTTGTTTTTTTAATTCATCCAACTGCGTGGTGCGCAGAACCTTATAAGCAGGAAATTGTTGCTTGATCAAATTGTCATCTTGTAAGATCTGTTTCATATCCTGTATGATCATGACCTTATCAACTTTTTGGGTGTCCTTATTTTCGCTGTCATTTGATAGAAAGCGAGGGAAGGATAATAAAGCAAAGGCAGCTATTGCTACTAATATGGTGGAAATCAGAAAAGATTTCTTTTTTAGCATAGTTTCCAATTCAAATTTTAAAACGATAAAAAAGGCTCTCATTCTTCATCACCTGCCTTTGCTACAAAAATGTCTGTAAGTGATGCCTCATATATCTTAAATACGTCGATATCAATATGATGATTCACAAGATATGCGAACAGCATCTGCTTATCAATACCTTCCTTTAATTCTACGATATAATCCTCTGCTTGTTTTGTGTACAGATTGATCATATTTTGACATTGTTTTAAAGTGTCCTCAAAGGTGCCAGCACATGATTCATTTGGACGTAATACGAGACGGTTATGACCAAATGCTTTTTTTATTTGTTTCAGGTTGCCTTGTAAAACGACATTGCCATGATGCAAGATTACAATATCTTCGCAAAATTCCTCAACATAATTCATTTGGTGTGAAGAAAAGATGACAAGCTTACCGGCTTGTATTTGCTCTTGTACGACTTCTTGTAAGATCTGTGAATTTACCGGATCTAAACCGGAAAATGGCTCATCTAAAATTACGATATCCGGATCATTCATCAAAGTCTGTGCTAACTGAACTTTCTGCTGATTTCCTTTACTCAGTGTTTCTAAAACACGTGATTCATATTCTTCAATATGCAAACGTTTTAACCATTTTTTCAAGTTGCTTTTGGCTTCGGCTTTTTTCATACCTCGTAACTCAGCTAAATAAAGCAATTGCTCAGATACTTTCTTTTTGGGATATAAGCCTCTTTCTTCTGGTAAATAGCCGATGTTATATTCCTTCGCATGAAATGGCTTTCCATCCATGAGAAGTGTTCCTTGATTTGCCTTGAATACATCCATCAGAATGCGAATGGTTGTTGATTTCCCCGCGCCGTTACGCCCCAATAGACCTAAAGCTTTGCCACTTTCAATGGTAAAAGAAATTCCATGCAGTACTTCTTTGCCTTGAAAGCTTTTATGCAAGTCGTGTACTTCTAGTTTCATTTTGTCCCTCCTATTGTTAGCTGCATTATAAAGCAAGTTTCTTTAAAATGCAATATATATTTTGCATTTGTAAGATATAACTTTCATAAAGCCTTGCTTTTCCTCTCTCATCCACCTATAATAAAAACGATAAAGAAGGGATATGCGATATGAAAAATCTCAAGATCAAGATGGCCCGTATGGAACTGGATATGTCACAAGAAGAATTAGCAAAAAAAGTTGGAGCGACCAGACAGACCATTGGGTTGATTGAAGCAGGAAGGTATAATCCAAGCATTAAGCTTTGTATCAATATCTGTATTGCGTTGCATAAACATTTAGATGATTTATTTTGGGATGAGTCCTATGATAAGGAGGAATGGGAATGAAACAGCCGAAACAAAGCTTGTTGAAAGATATCATACGTTATGGAAAAACAAAAGGAAAAGCACCATTGGATGAACGTCAGATGGATACTTTAAAAAACTTATACATTGAATTAGCCAGATCGGTATTACTGGCATTTATGATATTCAGCATTGCTTATGGGTATAAAGAGATTCATGGGGAAGAAATATCTTATAGTTATTTTAATTTATCTGTCGGTATCATCGGCGCCGTAACCTATTATTATTTATTGCGTTTCGCATATCAGCAGGTGATTGGGATTGATGAGAATTTTGAAGTTTTACTCATACCGGCACTTGTCTTTACACCGTCCTTCTACATGGATGCATTATGGGCACTGGGATTTTTATTTGATTTCCCTGCGATGTATTTTCGTGTGGTGGCATATTTATGGCCTCTTTATGCCATCTTAAATTACTTAGGAGCAAATAAAGTGTATCAGCATGGGAAAATGGTAATGGAAAAAGAAATTGAACTGGGAGAGTTGAGCTTTCGCAGTCGTAAAATGATAACAAACTATGTTTTGTTTTTCTTGATAATCGCATGTATGTTGCCGATTTCTTATGATATGTTGTGCCATATGACCTTATTATTGGCAATGTTGTTTCTTTTTTATACGATATGGCAATATGGCTTTCATACGCCAACCAATATTTATGTATTTGATGAAGAGGGTTTGCGTTATCATAAGGCATTGTGGAATCGCAAAGGAGGATATTTGCGCTATGATGAAATCGTATCTGTGAAACAACAGGATACCTTTAATATCGGATATGCGAAGGATAAAGTGTGTATTCATACCAAACAAGGAAAAGATGTCTTATTGTATCCGGAAAATCCATATCGATTTTGTACAGAACTAGAAAACTTATTGGGATGATGTTTCATAAATAAAAGCCAATATAAATATTACTGGATTTAAAAAAACAGGGAAAGCTTTAAATGATATAAAAGGAGGAAAGTTATGCGTATTTTATGTTATGGGGATAGTAATACTTGGGGATATGATCCAACAAGTGGAATGCGTTTTGCGCATCGTTGGCCAAAGGTATTAGCACAGCAATTCCCACAGGATGAAATTATTGAAGAGGGATTAAATGGACGTACTTTGGTTCATGAGGATCCTTATGGCAAGGGAAGATGTGGCAGTGCTGTTTTGGAAATGCTATTGCGAACCCATCAGCCTCTGGATCTTATCATTATGATGCTGGGAACTAACGATCTGAAAACCATGTATCATTTGAATGCCGAGATGATCGCAAAGGGAGTCAGGGAAAATATTAAGATCATGCAGAATCCCTTTCTTTATGAACGTTATGTCATTCCTAAGATTTTGGTGGTTTCACCGATTGCCTTGGGCGAAACGATTTTGACAACTTCACCATGGGCAGGCGAATTCCATGAAAGGAGTTATCAGGTGGCAAGGCATATGGCAAAGCCAATACAAGAAATCTGTGCACAATATCATTGTTACTTCTTTGATGCCGCCAGTGTTGCCTGCGCCAGTAAAGCGGATGGTGTGCATATGGATGAAGAAAATCATCGTAAACTGGCTTACGCTTTGGCAAAAGAAATTCGGAAAATGCAAAAGGATCATGAGAAAGTTTAAAAAACTTTCTTTTTTTAAGACCTTTTTCATAGATCATTCGTTAAACATATAGAGGAGGCGTAAAGAAAATGAAAGAAAAGTGGTTACTACATAAAATTCGCCATGGCGATATGGCCGCGTTGGATACCTTTATCACCCAAGTATATCCAACTATTTACGCCTTTGTTTATCGTAAGATGCAGGGAGATGATAGCGCGAAGGATATTACCCAAGAAGTATTCTTGCGTTTTATTCGTTATTTGCCAACCTATCATGAAGAGGGGAAGGTGATACATTTTCTATACCGCATTGCCAGTAATCTTTGTGTGGATGCTTATCGCAAACAAAAACTACACCTTATGGAAGACAGCGAGGCTTGGATGAATGGTCTGGGGGATGATATTGATGTACATGAAAGCATTTTAAAGCAATGCGCACAGGAAACATTACTGTATAACATTGGAAAGTTACCGCTGCCCCAACAGGATGTGATCCTATTGCATTATTTCCATCAACTTACTTATCGTGAAATCGCACAAGTGTATGATATGCCAATATCCAGTGTAAAATCCAGGCATAAAGCAGCTTTAGCAAAGCTGTATCAAATGATGAAAGGAGAAAGACAAGATGAAAACAGATAAACCTCATATTTCACAGGATGCTTTATACGATACGTTGGCGGCTTGTCGTAATGAATGGCAGAATCAGCAAATGAAAACACCATATAAAAATGAGCTCTTGCTGCGTTTTATGCATATGGAACTAAAAAGCTATATCCGCATGTCTTTTCTCGGATTATGTATATGTCTTGCAGGCAGCATCATTTTCAGCAATACAATCTTTGTTGTCTGTGGCTATATGTTTTTAATGGGCAGTTGTTTTTTATTTGAAATCTATCGGCGAAAGTATTATCAGACACAAGAAATCATGGCACCTGTTTATCTCAATGATGGCAGAGTATTACTTTTTAAGATGGCCGGTATTGCGGTATGGGAAATAGTGGAATTCATCATATTGTGTTTGGTCTTATATGTTATGGACAAACTGGCGCTGGCGGAAGTTTTGTTGTATGGATTCTTACCGATTTTTATTTTACAAAGCTTATTGATTGTATTCATGACCAAATTAAATACGCTATATAAAGCAGGAAGTGCTTATGTGTTATCGTTTGGTATTTATGTAATCCTTATACAAAGTTTAGATGTATTGTTGTTTGTAAACGCCATACAGCTATTGGTGGCAGCCGTGGTCAGCATCATCTTATATTATTTGATGTTGCTAGTGAATTATCGTATGAAAACAAGGAGGACGATACTATGGAATTAACGTTGGAACATGTGGATAAATCATTTAAACAAATTCATGCCGTACGAGATGTTACCTTACAGCTTGGTAAAGGTGTTCATGGATTATTAGGCGCAAATGGCAGTGGCAAAACGACATTGATGCGATTAATATGTGGCTTGATTCCTCTTGATAAAGGCAGTTTGCATTTTATGGATATAAATGCGCTGAAACAATATGATACATATGCAAGTTATCTTGGCTATCTGCCACAGCATTTCGGTTATTATCCACATTACAGTGTCTATGATTTTCTCTCCTATATGAGTATTTTGAAAAACATGTCTAAAGAATATAGTGAACAGCGTATAGAAACACTTTTAGAAAGGCTAAATTTGCAGTCACATAAGCATAAGAAGCTCCGTCAATTATCTGGTGGTATGTTACGTCGTGTGGGGATTGCCCAAGCCTTATTGAATGAACCTAAGCTGTTGCTGTTAGATGAGCCAACGGCAGGTCTGGACCCTAAAGAAAGAATTATCTTTCGTAATCTGATCGCCTCCTTATCGCAAGAATGTTGTATCCTGTTATCTACCCATATTGTAAGTGATGTAGAAACGATTGCAGATGATATTCTTGTCATGAAAGAAGGTAGTATCTTACTGCATGATACCGTTGCTAATCTCTTGACCTATATGCAGGGGAAAGTATGGGAAATGGTGCTTCCTGCAAGCGAAGCAATTGCTCTTTCTGATAAGTATTGCATCGTAAAACAGCATACCATGCAAGATGGTGTGCATCTGCGTTTTATAAGTGATACACAAAGTTATCCGAATGCGAAATTAGCAATTCCCGATTTAGATGATTTGTATCTTTATTATTTTCAGGATGGTGAAACCGTATGATGCGTTTATTAAAAAGTGAATATCAAAAACTAGGGAAACGAAAATTTACGGTTGTATTGTTAATAGCTTTATTTGCTTATAGTGGCTATCAGATTTATCAGACTTATCATGCAACTGCAGCATCTGAAATAATGGCAATGACTTATGAGACAACAGATCATCAAAAAGTTGCAAACGGTTTAGCATATTATCGTTATGCCGATGAATACCTACACCAGTATGCAGGGCCCTTTAATGAAGATACCATTCAGAAAATGAAGGAAGATTATCAAAAAATCATGAAGAAGTATCAGCGTAAGAATATAGATACGGAAAAGATGGAACGCATATACGGTAAAGATTGGGAGTCTTTCTTAAAGGGCGCCGCTACCAGTAAGTATATGGAAGAAGATGTTCGAAAACGAATGGAACGTATGAACATTGATGGATATGGTATGGATGATAAAGGTAATTACTTTTTCAACGTTTTTTATAAAGAAGATCCGGTATATATGCTTTATCAACGTATTTACACAGGGCATAGTCAATATGCCACAAGTCATGAACTTTATGGTGAGAACGCAGGACAAATATCTTCTGAGATAGTTGATATTTCTGTAAATCAATATCTGCCTCGTTTCTTAAAAGGGGCAGGAGCAGAAAAAGAGTTGTTTGAAAATGCGATGCATAGTGGTGAGATAACGAACGCGTCTTCGCGAATTGCGAAAAAGTATCAAGAAGAATTACAACAAGGACAGCTTCAATATGACAGTACGGTAGGTAATCATTTATTGTTAACAAATTTGAATAAAATTGACTTTGTAAGTTTACTAGTTATCATAATCGTATTATCGGATATGTTTGCACAAGAAACACATTATAAAACTGATCAGATTCTCATACCGACAAAAGAAGGAGCGAAACGCTTGGTGATTGCCAAACTATTATGTGGCATGTCTTTAGCAATCGGTATTCTATTCCTTCAGTTATGCATGATTGTTTTGGCAGCATTCATCTTTGTTCCTCTGCGATCCTTAGATCTCACGGTATTTCCACAAGCAGATGCCGGGTATTATGAAATGATACGGTTCATATTTACCTATCGTGAGGTTCTCGTTAGTACCTTTTTCCTTACCCTGATAGCAGCTATGGCGATAGGTATGGTAACAATGACCATTTCTTATTTCTCTAAGAATCGATTTGCGACAGCGATTCTTATGCTCGTATTTATGATTTTATCATTTGCCATTAACTTCAGACAAGATGGATGGTTGGCTTATCTTTGTTCTCTTTTCCCATCCCGTATGTTGGAGGTAAACACCTTTTATAGTTGGATGAATGGTGGATTTTCACCTTTCATAATCTTTATGGATATGATGATTCCTTGGAAAAATATTGTTTGTGTCCTCTGGATAATACTGATGATCATCCTGTCTGTTATTATCATACAGCGGTATCAAAAACATTTCGTAAAGAGTCATTAAGATGAATATTGTGAAATTTAGATGGTCTGTATAAAAAAGGGTAAATACTAGTGGCATTTATCCGTAAATTGCGCAAAAAACATGAAAAAACAGTCCGTTTTTTCTAGAAATATGCCTATTGATTAAAAGCGGATCCTATGTTAAATTAAGACACAGATATATAGGAGGAATAGTTATTATGAAAAAAGTTATGAAATTTATGATGGTTTTAGGGCTAGTCTTAACTCTGGCACCAAGTATGGGAGGCCATGTAAACAATAAACGTTGCGGATTAAATCCTAAAACAAGTAAAGATTGTGCACATGAGGTAATGCCTGCTAATTCAGAACATTTAGGTTTATAAAATGAACAGACATTTAGGTCCTATCTTTCGCTTACATAGAAGAGAATCTGGACTTCGACTGGCACAATTCAAGGAAATTGTGCCAGTTTCTAAATTAAGCGATTTTGAAACTGGGAAGAAAGATCTGACGCAGGAAACGGTAAGAAAGCTATATGCGATTATCGGCATGGAGTTTCATGCGATTGAAGATAATGCAAATGTATCTATCATGGTTTGGAATCTGTTTACGGCAATTGTTAAATCAGAACCTACGGCAGACATATACAAAAAACTTTATCAACAGAAGTCCAGTGTACAATTTCAAGGTGAATATATCATATGGTTGTTAGGTGTTTTTATTTATCGTGTATATCATGCAGAGGATGAATATTTATATGAAGAAGATATCAAAAGGCTGAATAAATACATTGATTATTTAGAACCGGAACTTCAGAAATTGTTTTATGATACTGCTGGTGGCTATTATATCAGTGCTTATGATTATAAAAATGCAATTATGTATTTTGATAAGGCTATACATAGTAACAATATAGAAATACAGGCTATGGCATTTTATCATAAGACGATCATATTGGTAGAACAAGGCTATTATGTGGAAGGCTTAGATTGTATCAAAAGAGCCATCAGTTTATTTAATCAAAATCTGTATTTAAAGCGTGGTGTCATGTGCAATGTATTGTTAGGAAACTTGTATTCAGGATTGAATGATTACGCAATGGCTGAACAAGTATATGTACAATGTTTAAATGCTATGAGACAACTTTCATTACCTAATATGATCGCCATTTTTAATAATCTCACTTGGATAAGTTTGTTATGGGGTAAATATGATAAAGTATTACAATATGCAAATGAGGCAGAGAAACATAGCAAAACCCATGAGATGATGTATTTTTATAAATTCTATGCTTATCATAAAATGAATATGCGTAATGAAGCAAAAGAACAAATACGTCAAGCAAAATTGTATTGCACAAAATCCTCTGAATATCGCATTGCGATGATTGATGCATTTGCGACGTATCTCTATGAAACGAAACCATTTGAATTAAAGGAAAAGAAGTTTTTAAAAGCCTATAAGTCTGCCAGAAAGGCAAACGATATACAGGCTGCTATCTTTGTGTTAAATCTCTTATCAGATCTGTGTGAGTCCTATATGAGAAAAGAAAAAGAATTATTTTATAAAACAGAGATGATAAAATTATACAAAATGAGAAGATGAGGTAATTATTTTCTGGAAATTATAATTGTAAAAAAATATTATATATGGTTAATCTTCGGGTAGGATATAAAGGCGGTAATTATGAAGTGCACCCCATAATTTGGACATACAAATTATGGAGGTGCATTTTAATATGTCAAAGTTAACCAGAGAACAAAAAATAGAAATATACGCTAGAAGAAAGAATGGAGAAACAGTTTCCTCTTTAATTAAAGAATTTAAAATCAGATCAGAGGCAGTAAACTATATAGTTAGTCTCATTGATCTTCACGGATTTGATATTTTGAGAACTGATAAAAATAACTATTATTCAATCATGATGAAACAGGAAATAATAGATAAGGTTCTGATTGATAATTGTTCAATACGCTCTGTAGCTTTAGAATACGGATTATTATCAAGAGGTATGTTGCAAAAATGGATTTGTTCGTATAAAAAGCATGGATGTGTTATAGTAGAGAAGACAAAAGGAAAGTCATCTGCTATGAAAAAGAAAAATGTAATTATCAAACCTTATGATGAAATGGATGATAAAGAAAAGGTTAAATATAACGAGGATCGTATTCAATATTTAGAAGCGGAGAATGAATACTTAAAAAAATTGCAAGCTGTAGTTCAAGCACGGAAGAATCGACAATCGAAGAAAGAGTAAAGATTGTCTTTGAATTACGGCTGAAATATCCTTTAAAGATTCTTCTTGAAACATCCAAGATACCAAGATCAACCTATTACTATACCGTTTCTAAAGTTGATAAAGATACCGGAAATGATGAAGTAATGAATAACATCATTGATATCTTCTATACTCATAAAGGGCGCTATGGATACCGCAGAATTACTTTAGAACTTACCAATAGAGGATTTCATATCAATCACAAAAAAGTAAAACGATTGATGAAGCGTTTAGGCTTATATGGAATTGCACCGAAAGCAAAATACAAATCCTATAAGGGAGCCATAAACGGAACCGTAAAAAACCAATTATTAAATAAAGTAGTGGATGAAGAAAATCATAAGACATGCTACGAAAGAGATTTTACAACTACAAAGTGTGATGAGAAATGGACAACCGATATATCCGAATTTCATATCGCAGCCGGCAAGCTATATCTATCGCCCATATTAGATATGCACAGTCGTGAAATCATATCGTTCAGCATATCAAATAGTCCTAACTATGAACAAACGAAAGAAATGCTTAATTACGCTTTTAAAACGCATAAAGACTTGAAAGGATTGATCTTTCATTCCGATCAAGGATGGCAATACCAAATGCAGCCTTATCATAAAGTATTGAAAGAACAAGGAATTATCCAATCAATGTCACGAAAAGGAAATTGTCTTGATAACTCACCTATGGAGAACTTCTTTGGGATTATGAAACGAGAAATGTTTTATGGACATGAATATGAATTTAAAACATTAGATGAATTACGTATTGCCATGAAAGAATATATCAAGTATTATAATACACAAAGAATCACAGTAAAATTAAAAGGATTAACTCCTATACAATATAGGAATCAATCCTTAATCAGTCGGGTGTGATAATCTGTGTCCAACTTTATGGGTTCACTTCATTATGGGCTGCCTTTTTTTCCATATATAACAAAAAGTCAGGCTCTGGAACGGTCCTGACTCTTTGTTGTAAATGATATAAAACATATAGTGGGAAGTTAGTGCTTGTGGTTGTAAAGTTATAGAGGAAATAAGCCATGTGTAGAAAGGAAGAACACATCTCTCATAATTAGCTTTATCTAACTTCTTCTATATAATACAACGAAAGTTAACCTTAGTCAACAATTTTATACAAGTTTTTCATTTTTTTATATATGACGACTTGCACCACCTACATAAGTAAAAAAGACTGTTTCAACAGTCTAATCGTTCGCTAAGGCATGTAAGAATTGTTGCAAGATTATTTCCGCATGATGACCTTCATAGCCATATTCCCCAAGTTGAATCTTTGGTTTCATTTTACCATGAAAATCACTGCCACAACTCATCAGCACATGATGCTTTTGACAATAGTCTTCATAATATAAGTTTTGTTCCCGCGTATGGTAGTTGCTGTAGGCCTCAATACCGTCTATACCTTGACTAAGAGCTTTTTCCAAGCGTTCTTCTTGGTGGAAGAAATTACGGAAAGGATGGGCAATAATGGCAATACCACCGGCTTCATGGATGTGCTCTACGGTTTCTTGCAGACTGGGATATGGTACATGAACATAGCAAGGATTACCGGCACTGCACATGTCCCAATAAAAATTGACACAAGCCGGCTCACAGCGCTCTCCACCTGGTTGGTAGGGCTGAAAGGCTGGCTTATTTGCATAGCGAGGATCCTTGAGAAAATAGTCAACGATAGCGGGAAAGGGATTCATCGTTCCAAAGCGTTGTAATAATGCTTGTGCATCTAATTCCATATCGAAGTATTCATTCAATTTGGCAATGCGTTTTGTCATCGTACCCTGCTTTAATTGAGCAATCTGCTGAGGAAGCTTTTCAAAATACGGTGTATGATGATTTAGGCCATAGCCCAGCACATGGACTTCCAATCCGTCAAACAAGGTATCACATTCAATGGCAGGAATCACACGTATCGCGTTTTGCTTACCTAACTGCATCATTTCATCAACGCCCTGTGCCGTATTATGGTCGCTTAAGGCAATAAGAGACAGCTTGGCTTCTTTTACTTTTTCTATTAATTCCTGACAGGTGAATTGTCCATCACTACTATATAAAGAATGCATGTGTAAATCAAATGTTGTCATAGTGGCTCTCCTTTGAAAACAAAGGTATTATAGCATAAGCAAATCGGAAAAGTTTGTATCTATTAGAAATTATTAAAATATTGCGAAAAAAGTGGGAAATTTGTATAAAAACAAAAAAATTAATGTTTTAAATTTGGAATGTTGGGATTTTTAATTGACGAATTCCTTGGGAATACTTAAACTAAGAGTGTGTCAAAGGAGGCTGATGAAAATGTCCAAAGCAAGCGATGCCAGAAGAAATGCGTTATATGAGATCATTCTGAATGAAGGAAGAGTTCGTGTGGGGGATTTGGCGCGGGCCTTGGATGTTACTACAGAAACCATACGAAAAGATCTGAAAGTATTAGAAGATCGTGGCGTATTAATTAAAAAGCATGGCAGCGCTACTGTTCGCAATGCTTATTATCAGTTGCCTTTTGATGTGAAACTGCAGGAGAATACAGTGCAGAAACAATGGATTGCGCGCAAGGCATTAGATTTTATACAGGATGATTCCATTGTCTATTTAGATCCGGGAAGTACCTGTTTGCAACTGGCTAAATTGTTACGGTTAAAGAAGAATATTACCGTATTGACAAATTCTTTGCCCATTGGCGATATCATTTGTGACAGTGGCTTAGAACTTATTATGGCCGGTGGTAAGCTGCAGAAAAAAGGCAGAGCTTTTATTGGCTATTATACGACAAATGTGATTGACTCCATTCGCATCGATATTGCTTTTTTAGGCTGTGACGGTTTCCAGGATATGGATGGACCGATGACATTTTCTATGGAACATGCGGAAATCAACCGCCATATTCTACGCCAATCCAGAAAAAGTATTTTGCTTTGTGATTCCAGCAAGTTTACCAAGACCAGTACCTATCAGTTTGCGAAGTTTTCGGATTATGATGTCATGATTACCAATCCGATCAGTGAGGAACAGCAGACAATGGTAAAAGGTGTAAAACAGCTGATCATGGTAGATGAGCATACTTTTGAATGACCATGATAAGACATGGGCCATATACCCGATAAACACTGTTGTAGGATCTGACCAATCTACTGATGAAGAGCGACCTCCTTGCCATATCAGAACAGCGTTATCGGGTTTGTTTTATGAAAGCATATCGTTTATGATAATAGAAAAGGGATGCAAGGAAACAATACAGGAGGAACCTATGAAAAAAGATCGAAGAAATGTCGTGCTGTTATGTGGTTTTTACTTTCTGAGCTATTTGGCATTTGTATTGCCTTATGGCTACATGCAAACGTTTTTAGAATCCGTTGGCTATGATGTCGTAGAACGTGGTGTTATCTTATCTGGTACGGCTGTTGTCGCTATTGTAACACAGCTATTTGCTGGTTATTTATGTGATAAGTACCATAGTGATAAACGCTTTTTCAATTTATCATTGATTATCTTTGTTTTAGCAGCCTTGGTGATGTATCAGGTAAGTGAAAAGAGCTTTTATCTGCATTTGATCTTTATGTCTTTAGTCGGCGGTATGTTTCGTACGACAATGGCAATACAGGATAGCTGGACACTACAGACGAGTGAAACCTGTCGAAATAACTTTGGGCCGATTCGGGCCTTTGGTGCGATAGGCTGGATGATTGGAAGTCCGATTGGGGCAATGATCGTTGAACATTACGGCTATGCTTCCTTAGGTTATGTATTTGCCGGTTTGGCCGTGTTGAATATTTTATTGACGATGATGATGCAAGATGCCGTAAAGGTGGAAAAAAGTGGTGGTATTCATATCGGCGATTTAAAGGAATTGTTACTCAATCGTAAATATATCATTGTGGTATTGATCTTCCTATTTATTAATGTCATCGCAACGGCTGATATTTATACGACTGTGGATAAGATGATGAATCTTGGAGCGAAAGAAGGAATGATCGGCGCACGCTGGAGCATACAGGCATTTACCGAACTGCCACTGTTTTTTGCCGGTACCTGGCTGTTAAAGAAATTCGGTGACTATAAGCTGATGATGTTTGGTACCTTTATGTATATTCTTCGTTTTATTGCCTATTCGCTTGTACAATCGCCGGAAATGATGATTGTTGTCACTTTGATGCAATGTATCACGTATCCGCTTATCATGATTACCAGCAAAACTTTGGTTGATGATACGACGCCAAAACATTTGCGTAGTAGTGGACAGACCATAGCTTCAGCTTTTTATGTAGGTGTTTCCTTATTAGTTACCCCTGTGATTGCCGGTGCAATGGTCAATGCGATGGGGGCCGATATGACATTATTGCTGATTGGTTTATCCGGCATTATCCCTTTAGGTTTGGGATTGCTTTATAAACGGGTATAGACAAATGTCACTGATTTACGTAACCGCTTAAATTCTTCCTTGAAATAGTGTATAATAATACCGAAATTGGAAGAAGGAGAAAATTTATGGATACTATATTTACTATGGAAACCTTTATCAGTGTGGTTATGATCGGGTATGGCATTTGGATGTTATTTCGTTCCGCACAGCAGTTAAGAACAAATATAAAATTAAGAAATGAGTACAAAAACAGTCATAAGGACTATGAAGAAGTAAATGTTTATACCGGCTTTTTGATTTTCTTTGCCATAATGATGGCAGCCGGCATTTTCCTTGCCTTTTTCCCATATGTGGAGGATAACGTTTACTATTATCGTCTTGCCTACAGTTTAATAGCGTTGATTGCCGTGAGTATGGGAATGGATACGCTTGTGAAACGACGTGTTATTTTTGATGACAATGGCTTCTTATATGAAAAGGCTTATTATCGTTACCGTTCTATCATGAACGTAACACGAAACAAAGGCTTAATGAAAAACATGGAAATTTCATCAACCGAAGAAAAACGAATCACGATTTCACATAAGATGGGTGAGGCATTTGATGTTCATTATGACAACTGGAAAAACCGTAAGAAACATAAAAAATAAAGGTGAAGGATGATTCGTAATGATAAAACTATGTGTGTTTGATGTGGATGGTACACTGATTACAAAAGGTGATAGACAGTTCAGTTACAACACGATAACAGCATTAAAAAATTTGCAAAAGCAAGGAGTGAAGCTGGCCATTGCCAGTGGCAGACCTCCTTTTGCCATGGAGAAGAAACTGCTGGAAGAAATTACATTTGATTATTTTATTTGCAGCAATGGTGCCTGTGTGATAGATAGCAAGGATGAGATATTACATCGCTTTTCTTTTACGAAACAGCAGACCCAAAAATTGATTGATATCTTTCGCACCAAAGATGATGCTTTGATGTTTCAATGCATCGAAGCGGCGCGTTGTTATCATGGCTATAAGCGTATTGCGCATATGCTGGAAGGATTTTTAGGACGTTTGGATATTTTAAGCGATGAGCGTGAACAAAGCATATATCAACAAAAAAGCCTTCCTTTAGCTGCTGTGGCAAAAATTGAACATGAGGATTTGCAAGCGATCAAAGAACATTTTCCTGAATTATTATTTACGCCCTTTGATACGACATATTATGATATCAATGGACAGCATAGCAAAGCAGATGGCATCGCATGTATTTGTAAGCATATCGGTATCGATATGACAGAATGTGCAGCGTTTGGCGATGATTATAATGATTTGGATATGATCAAGCGCTGTGGGTATGGCATTGCCATGGGAAATGCCCGTGAAAAAGTCAAAGAAGCAGCTGCTTATGTGACATCTAATGTTGAGGAAGATGGCATATGGAACGCTTGTCTTCACTATGGGTGGATAAAGCAATGATACGATTATTATTAAGTGATATCGATGGTACCTTGATTCAATATGATCCAAAGATTCATAAGACTGATGTTGACGCAATCCATCAGCTGCAGAAACATGGTGTTCAATTTGGTTTGGTGACAGGAAGAGATATCGGCTTTTGCCGTCATCTGTTAACACACCATAATTTACAAGCCGATTGTATCATAGCCAATAATGGAGGCTCTTTATGGATTCAAAAACATAAGGTATTAGAACATCATATGGATGGGGAAGAAGTTATCGCTATTATGAAACAATTGGATGCTTATGTGGGGATGTGTCATCCTTTTATTTGTAGTGAAGAGCGTGAATTCTTTTTAATGAAACATGCCTATACAGCAGATGCATGGCAATCTATACGTAAGACACTTGCTTATTTGGGCAATTTGCGTGAAGAAGACTTACTCCACCATTTGCATAGAACAAAAGCCAGTGTGGTCAAAATCAGTTTGTATACTTGCAATGAGCAGACAACAAATGCTTTATTGCCTAAGCTTCAGGCAATATTTAAAGAGTATGAAGTCTTGCCTACTTCTATCGACTATATTGAAATAACCAAAAAAGGTATTCATAAAGGCAACACCGTTTGTACCCTGATGGATAAGCTGCATCTAAAAAAGCATGAGGTTGGGGTAATCGGGGATGGCCATAATGATGTGCCGATGTTTTCCTGTGTTGAGCATAGTTTTGTGATGGAAAGTGCGCAGGAGGAAGTAAAGCGTCATGGGAAGAGAATCGTAAAAAGTGTTGCGCAAGCGGTACAATGTGTTATACAATACAATCAAAATGAGGAATAACTTCCTTTTATCAGTAGGAGGATGTAAAGAAATGGCAAAGAAAAAAGCAACAGTTCAGCAGACAGCGGCAAAACGTGTATTAGATGTATTACATCGAAAAGAGGCATATTCAGAAAGTACGGCTGTCGGTTATGAGGCATTTAAAAATATATCATATCCAACTCAGGTCATCGCTTATACGATTGCGAATCTGATGGAAAATGGGGTTGTGAAACGGACGCAGGATGAGCGCTTTTATTTTGATGAGCAGAACTGGAATCAGTTAAAGAAAAAAGTCAATGTAGGATATCTGGTATTAATTGGCTTGCCATTGATTTTATTTTTAATTTTCTTATTCGTCAAATATGTGTTATAGTTTCAGAAAAGCTTAGCGTTTACAGATTATGAAAAACGCTTGCTTCATGTAGTATTTATCCGGTTGCTTAGCAACCTTTTTTTGTTTGAAAAACCTTTTCCAAAGTGATATGTACCCTTTTGATACGCGGTACGTATGTATTGCTAAGTTACCATATAACGGGTATTAAAAAATGATTATTATCGGTTATCCGGTTGAAACACATGGAATTGATATAAATGATGTTGCGTAATTGTTTATCCGTTTAAAGGAGTTTATCGATTATCAAAGGGTGGAGAAGCTTGTAATGAATAAGTTAAAGGGAGGATCAAAAACTTATCTTATAGGAAATGTTATGAAGTATTACGTCAGTGCTATGCCGGGATAAAGGCGAATCGTAAATAAATAAAAAATGAGGGATGCCAAATTCGGCAATTCCTCATTTTGGGTGTTTTAGGTGATATTTTCTAATGTATCTTTTAGTTTATCCATGCTGGATATAGTTTCCTGGAAAGGCACTTCAGCTTCTAAGGAAAGGACTTTATCATAACCGCGATTGTGTAAATATGTCAGAATCTGATCATATGGTATATCGCCGTCGAATAATTCTTTATGCACAAAAGGTTTTTGCTGGGTAGGATCATAATGATAATCTTTGATGTGAATATGACCTATTTGCGGATAGATATAACGTAACTCATCCATTAATGAAAAGAGTAAATAATCTTTTGGCACATTTTCTTTTACTGCTCTAAAGCTATTGGCTGGATCCCATAATAAGCGTAAGTGTGGATCTTGGAAAGCCTTGATGATCTGTATCGTCATCATTCCCTTTGGCAATCGTGAATATGGGCAGTTTTCTAAAACTAACGTTATATCATATTCCTTCGCAATCCGTAAAGCTAAACGGACTGCACGAAGGATAGCATTCATATCTTCCTGAATGCCGAAAGGAGGTTTACGATTGTCAGGAAAACGGAAGGGGAATATGCGTACGCGCGGACAATTTAAACGTTTGGCAATGCGGCAGGCATTTTCCAGATAACGCAGGTGCGTATTGATATCGCCTTCAATGGCATAAAAAGAATCATTGAATAAAGAAACTTGATCACCTTCATATAAAGGGCAAAGAAAAAAGACAGTACTGGCAATGCAGGATACTTCCAAATGATAGGTTTGTAAGAGCGTGCGGATATGCTCGACTTCTGCCAGACTACATTCTTCAATACTTTTACCAAAGACATTGTGTAATTCCACATGCGAATAATGATGTGCTTTCGCTATTTGTAAAGCACGTTCTAAATCTTCACAAATTTGATCGGTTATAATGGCATATTGCATACATTCACCTGACTGCAACAATAAGATTTGCAGTCATTTTTCCTTTCTGTACTATGATTATACCATTTTCTTAGGCAATTGTTATAACAATTGTTAGAAAAAAGATGAAAAATGTAGGGAAGGTCATAATGTAATGACATTTCATTGCTTTTGTATGTGATTCATATTATAATAGGGACGAGAAAAAGAAAGAGGTAGAACATTATGTATCCATTTCGTTTAAAACCAATTTATGACAAAACCATTTGGGCCAATGATCGTTTAACGACGATGCGTCATGAAGCCCAGACGGGATGTGGCACATGCTGGGAAATCAGTGCCCATCCACATGCACAGAATAAGATCATCAATGGAGATTATGCCGGTAAAACTTTACAGGAATTGTTAGATGAGAAAGAGCAAGAAATGCTAGGGGAAGTACCTAGACAGCGTTTGTTACGTTTGGCTTTTCTAGATGCGGCAGATAATCTTTCCATTCAGGTTCATCCGGATGATGTTTATGCGCATGAACATGAACATGATGAAGGGAAAACAGAATCTTGGTATATTTTAGAGGCAGATGAAGGGGCAACGCTGGTAGCTGGAACGACCATTGCCGATAAGGATGTTTTATATCAGGCGGTGCAAGAGAATACAGTTGAGCAATATGTGCGGCGCATTCCGGTAAAAGCCGGGGATTTTGTATGTATTGATGCAGGGATGTTGCATGCCTTAGGGAAGGGCATCTTAGCATTGGAAATTGGGGAGAATTCCAACACGACATATCGTTTTTATGATTATAATCGAAAAGATGCAAACGGCAATCCACGTCCTTTGCATATTCAAAAAAGCTTTGATGTTGCGGATTTCGCTTTGGTTTGCACACCGGTTCATTCTCCTTTAGAAAAAGTACAGGAAACAAAGGAGAAAATGTTAGTAGAGCGTGAAGAGTTTTGTGTCAAGCTGGTAGACATTCATGCATCCTATGAAGTAATTATGGATCACACAAAATTTTATTGTGTATCGAATGTTGGTCAAGATGCTGAAATCATCTGTGACGGTATGCACATTCCATTCCTTTATACAGAAAGCATCTTTGTTCCGGCAGCGTGTAAGGATTTTACCATACTGGGGGATACCAGAGTGTTACTCAGCTATGTGAAATAAAGCAAGGCGATTAGGGCAGCTAAGAGCTGCCTTTTTGTTACCGGTGTTCTACATGCGCAAGAATTAAGCAGGTGCATAGTCGAACACAATTATGTGCGCATAGGGTGTCATATTTGGATGTTTGCAAGCAAGATACCAAAAGCAAAAGGTAAAAAGCCTGTTTACGAAGAAAATAGCCTGTTTTCCATATAATTTGTTGGTTTCTTTATGTCAATTTTGGGTGAATTGTGTGATTACATTTGTAATGTATGTGAAAAAATTAAACAAAATGCTTGAAATACCATATCCACTGATGTAAGATAACTATGTAAAAAGACAGCGTAAGCGATTACATTCCTGGAAAAATAAGAGCTGGTCACTCTGGAATGTAGCACTTACTGGTAACTGAATCGCTGGGAGATTCTGCATATTGTTGATACTTCATACAATAAAATAGTGATGGTGCTATCCGTAGTGCTTAACTTTTTTGTGTGAAAAAACAGTGTTGAAAAACCATAAGACAGTTACGATCAGTGTCTGTTAAAAAGGAGGATACTAATGAGATATGTGATTATGGTCAGCCACGGCGAATTTGCACCGGGTCTGCATTCTGCTGTAAAGATGATGACAGGCAGTAGAGATGATGTATTAAGCACGAGTCTTCGTGAAGATATGAGTGCTGATGAATTTGCGGAAAACTTCCGTAAACTGGTGGAGCCGCTGAATACTGACGACTCCGTAATTTTACTTGCTGATATTTTGAGCGGTTCACCATTTACGAATGCGTTGGCAGTACTTGATGAAAAAGGTATGATGGCTAATACGTTAGTACTTGCTGGTATGAACATGCCAATGGCTATTACCGCCGTATTGATGAAAGACAATTTTGATGATTTAAATGTACTGAAAGAAACCATTCTAAGTGAAGGTCATGCAGGCATGACAGAATTCAGTACAACAGCTGATGACGCTGATGATGACATTTAGTCATTCAGATAAAAAGGAGGAAAAAGTATATGATTAGTTTTGTACGAGTTGACGACCGCATCATTCACGGTCAGATTGTAACACGTTGGTCTAAGGAATTCCCTTGTGACGGTATCATTGCTGTAAATGATAAAGCAGCAACTACTCCAGTTCTAAAACAGTCCTTTAAAGCATCTACTGATAAAAAAGTATTGGTGTGGACGATGGAACACTTCTTGGAAAAAGCACAGACCGTGCTTGACAGTGAAAAACGCTATTTCTTAATTACAAAGAATCCAGTCGACATGAAAAAAATCCTGGTAGACAACAAATTTGTCCCAAGTGATGTAAAACGTGTTGTCATTGGACCTTGTAATGATCGCCCAGGTTCTATTAAATTAGGACAGAATCAGTCTTTAATTCAGGAAGAGGCTGAAGCATGTGAAGCTATGACAAACGCTGGTTATGATGTATACTTTGCGTTATTGCAGGAAACAGCTATTGGTTCATGGCCTAAATTCAGATCTAAATTCGGTTATTAATGGTGGGAGCATTGAAACTGAATTGGATTATATAAAAAAAGGAAAAGGAGAAATGCTATTATGAGTTTAATTCAAGCAATTTTAATTGGTCTTATGAGTTGTACTGCAGCTAGTACGATTGCTTGTTTGGGAACTACTGTTGGTAACTACACTCTGAATAGACCGTTGGTAGCATCTTTGTTCGTCGGTTTAATTCTTGGTGATGTACCAGGATGTATCCTGGTTGGTATGCCTATGCAGGTTATGTGGATTGCGCTGGTTACACCTGGTGGAACCGTAGCTTCTGACTTGCGTGCAGTTTCCTACATTGGTATTCCTTTGGCTTACGTTGGAGCGAAAGCTGCTGGAATGGATTTAGCTGGAAAGGATGCTGCAGGTTTGGCATCTAGTATCTCAGCTATGACTGGTGTTATCGGTATTACATTGTTCTACGGAACTGCTATGATGAACCTGATCTGGCAGCACATTGGATGGGCTAGACTGGATAAAGGCGATTTAGGAATTATTGGTAAAGTTGATGCTTTATTCCCATTAATTTCTCACTTCGTATTATCTTTCCTGCCTGTTACTCTGCTGTGCTATTATGGTGCAGATGCAGTTACGGAAATCTTTGCATCTTTGAAAACAGACGTATGGTATGTTAAGGCGCTGATTACAGTTGGTGCTGTACTGCCTGCTGTTGGTATTGCTATTCTGCTGAAATCCGTTGTTACGAAGACAACCGATTTGATTTTCTTCGCATTCGGTTTCGCATTGGCTAAATCTATGGGATTAACACTGATTGCTGCTACAGCTGTTGGTGCTGTATTCGCATTGATTAACTATCAGTTAACAATGGTAAAAGCTGGTGGCGGTGGAGCTGCCATCGATGATGATGACGAGGAGGATATTTAATTATGAAAAAAATCTCAAAGAAAACATTAAATAGTTCCTTCTGGCGCTGGTGGTATGGAAACTTAACTTGTTTCTCTCACGAACACATGCAGACATTTGGTTACATGTGGTCTATGCTGCCAATCATTCAGGAATTGTATCCTACACACGAAGAACAGTGTGAAAAAATGAGAACGTATTATCCATTCTTCAACACTGAGCCTCAGATTGGTGCTATCGTAGTTGGTATCACTGCTGGTTTGGAAGAAGCTCGTGCAAATGGTGCTGAAGAAATTGATGATGAAATGATCAATGGTATCCGTGCAGGTTTGATGGGTCCATTGGCTGGTATCGGTGACTCTTTGATCGTTGGTACTTACATTCCTATTCTGTTAGGTATCGCATTAGGTTTCGCTGAAGGCGGATCTATCTTAGGTCCATTATTCTATATCGTAGTATGGAACGTAACAAGTACATTATTCCAGAAAGTTATTTATAACAAGGGTTATGAACTTGGTGGTTCTGCTGTTGAAATGATCGTTGGTACACAGGCAACTGCGTTCCGTGAATCTGTTATCGTTATGGGTCAGGTTATCGTTGGTGCGATGGCTGGATCTTGGGTAAACATTACTTCAGCTGTTCAGATCGCTACTGACTCTGAAGGTAAAGCAGTTATGCTGCAGCAAAAACTGGATGGTGCATTCCCTGGCATTCTGACAATGCTGTTTGTACTGTTCGCTTGGTGGCTGATGGCGAAAAAGAACGTTACTCCAATTAAAGTATTAATCCTGTTTGTGGTAATTGGTTTCTTAGGTTCTGTCAGCGGATTGCTGGGATAATACTTAGCAATACATTCAAAATCATCCCTTACTCCCAAAAGGGATGATTTTCTTTAGGTCTTGCAAATCGAAGTATGGGATGGTATGATTTTTACAATGAAATGAGGTAGAGTACGATGACTAAAAAAGAGCGTGAACAATTGAAGAACGAGATATCTTATCGTGATATGATGACCAAACGATTGATAAGAAATGCTAAGATGTGTTTCTTCCTATGTTTATTATTTAGTGCTTTGGCTATATGGGGATTCACAGGTATGCACGATGCATTCCTCAGTGTAGGTGAAACAGCACGCAGTGTCATAAAATGGCTAGGATTGATACTTGCAATTCCGACAGGTATCTTTACGATCTTGTTCTATCTAAGCTACCGCAATTCTAAGAAACTGGTACTGCAAATGTTAAATGATTTGCAGAAGGGGAAAAAATAATAGGAAAAGGCGCTTATCTAAGCGCTTTTTTGATGCAAATAATTGCTATATACGGTACAATGAACATAACGAAAAGAAAGGTTAAAGGATGATGTTTATGAAACTAAAAGCGCTTTATGGGGTTTATTACAGTGCCTGTGGCAATACCAGAAAAGTAATTGAAACAGCGGCTGAAACATTACAACAATATCTCCATCTTCCGATTACCTATATTGATTTTACATTGCCTGCTATGCGTAAAGAAACCTATGTTTTCCCTAAAGATGCGTTGGTGTTGTTTGGTTCCAGCGTTTATGCAGGAAGATTGCCTAATAAGATGTTGCCCTTTCTGCAAAATCATTTACAAGGGGATAACACCCTTGCGTTAGCAATCCTTACCTATGGCAATCGTTCTTATGATCAAGCGGTAGATGAAGCTATCCAAGAACTGCATTTGCATGGTTTTCGTGTTATAGGTGCAGCAGCTATGTCTTGCCAACATGCCTTTACAGAGAAACTGGCAACATTTCGACCTAATAAAGAGGATAAAGAAGCATTACGTCAATTTCTGATGCAACTTATGCATACCTTATTGGAAAATGATCTGTCAAAGGATATGGCTGTACTTACAACGAAGATGACAACGAAACGATCGTATTATAAGCCACTCAAAGAAGATGGAACACCCGCACACTTCCTTAAAGCAACGCCCAAAACAAGACTCGATTTCTGTACTAAATGTGGGATATGTGCTACCCATTGTCCTATGGGGGCTATCTCTTTTGAAAACTTTTATGAAATTATCGGAACTTGTATAAAATGCCAGGCTTGTGTTCAGAGCTGTTTGGCAAAGGCAAAATATTTTGATGATGCAGATTTTTTATCTCATGTGGCCATGCTGGAAAAAAACTATCAAAAGCCGAAAGAAAATACATTTTGGCTTGCGAATACTTTATGAAAAGTATGAAGCACAGTATTTATACTTTCTATCATTTGAAAAAGAAAAGAGCCATCTGCATCCCGCAGGGCTCTTTTGTGGTGTTATTCAACAGATGATTTTGTCAGAGCATCAATCAAAGCATTTGGATCAATATCACGTTTTTCCTTTTGAGCAACTTTTTCATAATCACGATTATAAATATCAAAATATTCATGATATAAATATAAGGTATCTTCTGCCGTGATCTTGCCTCCAAATAAGCATTCCGGATGTGCTTTTAAAGTTTCTTCCGCTAATGGTTTGGCATCGCTGCTTTCTACCCAAGTCCCATTTGGACCGACAACACGCAAATCTTGATTGATATGATCATCTTTTCGACCATTGACATATACATACTTCTGCATCATCATCGGTATGTATTGTTCCTCCGCATACCAAGAAAGCTTGTAAGATTCAGATACGTAATCAAAATGCGCAGCTAAGATTTTAGCACTCGCTTTTGATAAGATGAACCATGGGCTGCCGATGCGATATACTTCTTCACTCTTACGGCGTATGCCAAGCATGGAAAAGAAAGAACCGCTGGCTTTTGATAGGGAACGCAGAAAGTTATTTCTAGGAAAATCTAAAGCATTGGTAAACGGATAATATTTCTTACTTTTTTTATTTAGGGCCACCTGATCATAATTGGCTGTGGCATCATAATAAAAATCTTTTCCTTCATGTTCGCTTAGAAATGCAACAATTTCACTACGACTCTTTAAGGGCATCATGCCATCTGTTAAATTAATGAAATAATCGAAATCATCTTTTTCGATTGCTTCTTTCATTTGAATGATGGTTCCTCTTGCTAAAGAGAGATCTCCTTCTTGGGCATATTCTTGCGTGCGTGATACGTGTACACGTAAATAATCTGTATATACAAAGGCTACTTTGTCTCTTAAATCGTTATCATTGATCATGATGAAGACATGATCACCTTGCTTAGTCAATTGATTGATCATTTCAATTACTTCTTCATAATCACGGCTTGTATGTACCAGAAATGCTAATTTCATAGTATCCTCCATTCTGTAAGATGATAAATCATCCTGGGTGTTTTCATTATCTTCCTTATTATAGCATTGATATGTAAAAATGCGAAGTGATATTCGTCATCACTTGTATCCGTTTACAACGCATATAAAAAAGACAGATTGTTTAAAAAATCTGTCTATTTAGCTATTTCAACCAGCCGAAATCTTTTAAACAGGCATCTACATTTTCTTCAAAGGTGCCAAAATGGATGCCGGCCTCTTCTATCTTTTGATGATCGAGACGATAGTCACGGAAACGTTCTTTATAGCGTTCATGATCAGGTAAAATATAGCGATCGATAGTTTCTTCATCGAAGCCTAATTTACGAGCTACTATTTTTGCTGACTCATAGGTGTTGTGGGTATTGGTATCTGAGATATGATAAATACCGGATGCCAGCTCCAGGATGTTTGTGAATTGATCTGCCAGCTTCTGGGCATAGGTCATACCACGGATTTCATTTACGGTAAATTTTGTCGGCTGTTGATAGAACAGAGCATGCATAACGTTGCGTATGATGTTAGGACTTGCCTTAATGCCGGGGCGATTCATGCCTAACATCCAAGAGAAACGAAGAATCAGATAATCTTCCAGATGGGAAGTGATATAGTTTTCACATTCCACTTTGTGCTGCCCATATTTTGTGATAGAGCACAAGCTGTCTTCTTCTTTAAATGGACCTGCACAAGTCTTAGCGTTAAAGCATTGTTCCGTACTGATAAAAAGTAAGCGAGCATGTCGTTCTTGACAGATATCGGCAATAACTTTTGTGCTTTCCACATTCACCCGATAGGTGAGTTCAGGATAGTTCTCACAATCCGCTGTCTGTGCCATTGCTGCGGTATGGAATACATAATCGAATTCCTGCTTTTCAAACCAGGCTCTGACTGCATCCGGATCAGCAAAATCTGCATCTTTTCGCGTCATAGCCACCACATCCATTGTGTTTTTTAAGGATTCTTTAACTAAAGAGGCAATAAAGCCATTGCCACCGGTAATAATGATTCTTTTCATGTGGTTATCCTCTTTTTTTTTTAAATTCATCTAAGATTTTTAATGAACTGCTCGTACCGATACGTTCTGCACCTGCTTCCAGCATTGCTTTGCATGTTGCCCAATCGCGAATGCCTCCGGCTGCTTTTACTTTCACTGCATCGCCTACGGTTTCTTTCATCAGTTTTACATCTTCTACACTAGCTCCGCCAGTACCGAAGCCGGTACTTGTTTTGATATAATCCGGTTTCACTTTTTTAGCTATTTCCGCAAGCTTGCGAATTTCTTCTTTTTCTAAATAGCAGTTTTCAAATATAACTTTACATAAGATCCCATGCTTATGACATACCTGTGTGATTTCACGCATTTCCCTTTCAAGATAATCCCAATGATGCATCTTTGCTTCTCCGATGTTGATGACATAATCAATTTCATCAGCACCATCCGCAATTGCTTTCTGCGTTTCTAAAATCTTTGTCTCCAGTGTTGTCTGCCCTAAAGGAAAGGCGATGGCTGCTCCCACATGCACATCACTGTCCTTGAGTTGTTCTTTACAATAGGTTACCGGTGAAGCGTTGATGGCAACCATCGCGGCTCCGATTTCTTTCGCTTCACGGCAGAGTTTATCAAAATCCTCATGTGTTGCATAAGCCTTTAAAAAGGTGTGATCAAATACACTTGCAAGTGTTTTAGCGGTTAATTTTGTTGTGTCCATAACGATGTCCTCCTTTAATGTAATTACATTATAACATTAAGATATTTTCATTGTCAAATAGAAAAAAATCCTTTATAATAAAAAGAGAAATGAGGCATGTATATGATCGATAAAAACCTACGGCAGCATTTTCGCATTGCGAAAAATTCTCCTGTTCCATTATATTATCAGTTGAAATCGGCAATCTTGGAATTGTTTGAAAACGGCTATTATAAACCTGGTGATAAATTACCGACAGAGGCAGAGTTTTGTGAACTCTTAGATATATCAAGACCAACGATTCGTCAGGCATTTGCGGAGTTAATACATGAAGGGTATATCACCAGACAAAAAGCAAAAGGCACGTTTGTCTCGGTACCGAAAGTAGAAGGCAATTTCTTTATGAAATTAAGCAGTTATGACGAAGAGATGAAAAGCTTAGGTTTAGTGCCAAGCACAAAGGTGTTACAAAAAGAAACACTTCCTACACCGGAAGGTTGCCAATCATTATGGGAGAGTGAAACATCACTGTATTTAAAACGGCTGCGGTATGCTGATGAAAAGGAAATGGTCGTCGTGGAAACGTATGTGCCAAGTACAGTATTTCCGGACATTGCCCAACATGATTTTGAAGCATCTTCCCTTTATCAGATTATGGAGGAAAGGTATCAATGTAAAATAGCTTATGTTGATCGTGTGGTAGAAGCACGTTTGGCAGATGAAGAGATCCAGTCATTGTTGCATATGGAACAGCCGGCAGTAATCTTGTATGTTAAAACAAAGGCATATACGGCGGATGATCGGTGTGTGGAATATTCCACGGCATATTATCATGGAGAACGTAATACCTTCAAAATGCGTCTTATTCAACAGGGGTAATTCAGAAGCTCTTCTATTTGCAGGATGGAAGAGCTTTTCGCTTTATGCGCATACCATAGCTTTTTTATGGATTTCCTATGAAAAAAGATCGAAAAGATAGGTCAATTCCATGGAATTGGTATAACGAATTTCGGAAATTTCAGCACTTTTATTGACATTTATTCAGTGGTTTACTAGAATAAAATCAAGCAAGATATAATGTTATAACAATTAGGAGGAAAGATATGGAATTTGACCCTGGATTTGCCATCCATATGGAGGAAGAAACACTAACGTTTTCCTATGGCGATGGCGCATTTGGACCGATTTGTGAAAAGCGGCATCTTAATGATATTCGTTCTTCATTGGCGGATGCAGATGCGGATGGACCGGATGTTTTATACAGTATAGCTATGGATGTCGGTATGGAAAAGGATCGCGAAGCGATTGTACAGCGCAATCTTTTATATGGTGCAGTTGCATATGCGAAAGGAAGAATCGGGAAGGAACCTGTCCGCTCACAAGGACATATTCATGCGATATCCCCTTCTTGTAATGCATCCACCTGTGAGGTTTATGAAATATGGAGCGGTGAGGCGTATATTTATATGCAGCAGTATGGCGGTGATGATGCTGGAAATTGTTATGCCGTACATGCCAAAGCGGGTGATGTTGTCATCGTGCCACCGGGTTGGGTGCATGCGACGGTGAATGCGAATATTCATGAGAATATGAGCTTTGGGGCATGGTGTGTCAGAGATTATGGCTTTGCATATCAGGAAGTGCGTGAACACAATGGTATTGCTTTTTTCCCACTGGCGGATGAAGCGGGTAATATTACCTGGGAAATGAATCCTAGCTACAGCCAAGGAAACCTTACCATTTGTGAGGCCAAAGAATATCCACAATTTGGTATTGAAAAAGGAAAACCGATTTACACGCAGTTTCAGGAGAATCCGGATAAATTCTTATTTGTCGCACATCCTGAAATAAAGAAAAAGGAATGGGAGGAACTTGTATGAAGGTAGTAAAAGCACCGGTAACATTCGATATACATTCCATAATGGAAGGAAGTGATGTTGCGGTTAGCACGAAACGGTATAAGGATGCCAAATCCTTCTTTGCCAAAGAAGGTGATCTGGATGAAAACACAGTGATGTATGATGTATATTCCTACACAAAAGGTGATGCCAAGCGAGGCAATTTAAACTGGGGACTGACCGTGTTACATCCACTTTGTGTAGCAGGAGAATGCAATATGACACGCGGACATTGGCATGAAGATCGTGACTGTGCGGAATTTTATTTCGGTGTCAGTGGAAAAGGATTGTTAATGTTGATGGATGAAGAAGGAAATACTTGGGCAGAAGAAGTGTCTGAGGGAAGCCTGCATCACATTGACGGTCATCTTGCGCATCGTCTGATCAATACAGGGGATGAGGATATGAAAGTGGCTGCCTGCTGGGGTTGTGATGCCGGACATGATTATGCAGCGGTAGATGCGATGCCATTCGGCTATCGCGTAATGAAGGAAAAAGGAAAACTGGTATTTGTGAGAGGAGAAGAAGAATGAAAAGCAATTACAACAAATTCCCGACAACGTATATAGAGGGATATGATGACGGCGCATGGGCTGGTTATGCGCCTATTTTGGATGAATTGAAAAAACACTGCAATACAGGACGTCATGTACTGGTTGCTGATGTGTATCCGGGGGTATTTGATGATGAAATTCTGCCGGAATTAATGAAACTGCATCCAGCATTAGTAATTAATATGATAGATCTTTTTAAAGAAGAAAAAACCATCAGTGAACAATTGAAATATCATATAACGGATGATCGTGTCTTTGGTAAGATGTATTATGGAGATGTCATTGATTTTATTGATTTGACGAAACTGGAAGAGGCAAAGCAACAGGTTATGGCATGTGATGGTTTGGTTTTGCTTTATGGTTTTGGAGCTGCTTTGGTACATCCAGGGGATACTCTGGTTTATTTCGATATGGCTCGCTGGGAAATTCAAATGCGTTATCGCGCAGGCATGGGCAATTATAAATGCAGCAATTATGATGAAGATCCATTGCGTAAAAATAAACGTGGCTTCTTTATTGAATGGCGTATTGCGGATAAGCATAAAGCATCTTTATTTGAACGAATGGACTATGTATGCGATACAAATAAAAAGATGGAGCCAAAGATGATCAGTGGCGATGCCTTCCGCAGTGCATTACAACAGATCGCAAAACAGCCATTCCGTACAGTCCCATATTTTGATCCAGGTGTATGGGGAGGCCAGTGGATGAAAGAGGTTTGTGACCTTGATCGTTCCAAACAAAATTTCGCCTGGAGCTTTGATGGCGTACCGGAAGAGAACTCTTTATATTTAGGATTTCATGACATTACGGTAGAAATCCCAGCTATGGATTTGGTATTATACCAGCCAAAACCATTATTGGGTGCACAGGTATTCGCACGTTTTGGGGCAGAATTTCCAATTCGTTTTGACTTCTTAGACACCATGGGCGGACAGAATTTAAGTCTTCAGGTACATCCACTGACGGAATATATTAAAAAACAATTCGGTATGACTTACACACAGGATGAAAGCTATTATATTTTAGATGCAGAAGATGATGCTGTCGTATATCTTGGGTTAAAAGAAGGTATTCAAAAGGATGAAATGATTCAAGATTTGCGTAAAGCGAATCAGGGCGAAATGTCCTTTGATGCAGAAAAATATATTAATAAATTTCCGGCAAAGAAGCATGACCATTTCTTAATCCCGGCAGGTACTTGCCATTGTTCCGGAAGTAATGCAATGGTTTTGGAAATCAGTGCTACACCATATATTTTTACCTTTAAATTATGGGATTGGGATCGTTTAGGTTTAGATGGCCGTCCACGTCCGGTGCATATCGAACATGGAAAAGAAGTCATTCAGTGGGACCGTACGACACCATGGGTAGAAAAGAATTTAGTAAATGCGATTTATGAAGTATCACGTGGTGAACATTATGTGGAAGAACATACCGGTCTTCATGAATTGGAATTTATCGAAACCAGACGTTATTGGATGGATGATGTAACGCATCACACTACCGATGATGGGGTGCATATGCTAAATCTGGTAGAAGGAAGAGAAGCAGTCATTGAAAGTCCAACGAATGCTTTTGCGCCATTTGTTGTTCATTATGCGGAAACCTTCATCATTCCAGCAAGTGTCGGGGAATATACGATTCGTCCATATGGAGAATCTCAAGGTAAGAAAATCGGTGTTCTGAAAGCTTACGTAAGAAAATTTTCCTAAAATAAAATAAGACATGCTATAATGGATTCACGGAGGTGAGTTCATGGAGCAACTCGATTTTAACAAAGGTGCAATTCCTCTGTATATTCAAATTAAAAAAATTATTAAGGATAAAATCTTATCCAATGAATATGCCCCAGGAGATGCCATTCCAAGTGAGGCGCAGCTGCAAAAACGCTTTGGTGTATCACGCATCACGGCAAGACAGGCGATTGCCCAATTGGAAACGGAAGGATTGGTAGAACGTGCCAGGGGAAAGGGCACAAGAGTCATATTCCAGAATAAGATTGAAGAAGAACTGATTGGTATCAAAAGCTTTACGAATGAAATGCTGGAAAGAGGAATTACGCCTGGCACTAGCTATGTGCATATTGAAATGACCGTAGCAGATAAAGAAGTGGCAGAGGTATTTCATTGTCCTTTGCAGGAACAAGTATATCGTCTGTCCCGTGTACGTACTGGAGATGGGGCACCAATGGTTTACTTCATCAGCTATTTTTCTAAAGACCGCAATCTGCCTTTAGATGATACCCGCTATCAGGGCAGTATGTATGCATTGCTGGATGAACTTCACATAAACAAGCCATCACGTAGTAAGGAAAGCTTTTATGCCGTAACAGCGACGAAGGAAATTGCCGAAAAGCTAGAAATGAAAAAAGGCGAGGCCTTACTGGTGCGTAAGCGTGTATCTTATGATCATGATGGACGTGTGTTAGAATATACGGTTTCCTATTATCCAGGAGATCGTTATTCCTATACGATAGAATTACAATAAGACTCGAATCTATGTTCGGGTCTTTCCTTATATTTTAGGTAACATGCTATTGTAAAGAATACATATGAACTAGATAAGGAGGAGATGCAGATGACAACGTTAGATAAAACGATACCTTATTATCCGGTATTAATGGAACTAACAGAACTACCGGAAAAGATGGAATACCATTTGGCAGAAGGATATCGAGTCATACCTTTTGATGCGCGTTATAGTCAAGATTGGGTGCGCTTGCATGTGGCATTAGGTCAGTTAGCGAATTTTGCACAGGGAATGCAATATTTTAAGGAAACATTTTTATCGCAGCCGGAAAAAGTGAAGAAACAAATGCTGCTGGTCGTTGATGAAAACGGAAGGCTTGCCGGTACAAGCTCTGTATGGGAAGGCGAGCATTTTGGTCATACACGAATGCGTGTGCATTGGGTAGGTGTAGATGAGCATCATCAAAGAAAAGGGATAGCTAAGGCATTAATGATTGAAACGATTCGGTTGTATGCCTCTATGCAGGTAACAGAACCTCTGTATTTAACTACGCAAACAAACAGTTATGTGGCAATTGCCATGTATTTGCGATTAGGTTTTACACCTTATAAAAAAGCAATGCCCGTAAACTTTCAAGCAGATCCCAAAACATTTGAAAAAGATACGGCATTGGCTTGGAAACTCATCATGGATAAGATTGCCGAAATAGCCTAAAACAATAAAAAAAGAAAATCACACTCGATGATTTTCTTTTTTTACACCCATGATCGTAATAGCTGCAAGTATTCTGACATTGGCATTGCTTGATAATAATAATGCCCTTGGATCTGATCACAATGCGCCTCTTTTAATAGAGGCAGATAGCATTCATCTTCGACACCTTCCGCAACAATGCCATAACCACATTGTTTTAACATACGTATACTTGATTGTAACATCAGGTTATTTTTTTCATTGGCAGGTTGGGGAAAAAAGGAACGATCAAGTTTGATACTTGTAAAGGGAAGATGAGGAAGCATCGTTAAGGAAGCACTGCCACTGCCAAAGTCATCCATGGCAATCGGATATCCTTCCTGGTGCAAGACAGTTAAGAAGTCGGATAAGGCTTGATTATCTTTTGATAAAATATCTTCACTGATTTCAAATTCTAAGAGCTTACTGGAAAGTGCAGAAGCTTTTGTAAGTTTTTTTACTTCCATGAGATATTCCTGTGCATTTTCTAGTGTTGCTTCAGAGACATTCACACTGATTGGCAGTAAGGGGAATTGTTGTTTCTGACATAAGGCAAACATATGAAAAAGCTGATGTAAAACATATACATCCGTCTGGCGAATAAAGCTGTTTCTTTGAATTTCTTTCATCCATTCAGATAGTGGAAGCCATTGGTTTTCATGGTATAAACGCAATAAAGCCTCACCCCCACATATGGTTTGGGTAGCCAGATCAACTTTTGGTTGTATAAAAACACGCAGATTCCCTTTTGCCATTGCCTTTTCTACCATTTCCTGTGTCGAAACCGCTTGTAATAAGCGGTTTTCTAGCAATTGATCATAAAGCTCATAAGATGTCGTATATTTTGCATGATCCTTGCTTTTGATAGCGGCAAGCTGGCACTTATAAAATAAGGTAGATAGTTCTTCCTGTGCTTTGGGATAACAAATGCCAAAGGCAAAAGCAACATGTGGAAAAGCATCATCTAGTTGCTGGATCATATCATGAATATATGTCCAGGATATGGTTTTCCACAACGTGAATAAAGAACCATGCATCCATTCACTTACGCAAATACATGGATCCATGACAGACAGCATTTGGTCCAGTATTTCTACGGCCTTTTGGCATTCTTGCCGATCTTTTAAATAGTGTTGCGCATATTGTTTAATTTCAATATACACACCGATACAATCATCCGCTTCTAAGCGTTCATACAACGTTTCCATATCCTTCCATGTCAGCATTCCACATCACCTAATGAAAGTCTTGCACGTTTTTCTGCTTTTATGCATCCCTTTTTGTAAATGTGTCATTGAGCTATCTTGTGAAAACAGATTTAGCGAAGCTTGCGTTGTGAACTACCGGGGATATGCAACTGTTCTCGATACTTCGCTACGGTTCTGCGTGAAACCTTAAGATCCATGGCAGATAATTTTATCACCAATTGTTGATCCGAAAACGGTTTGTGTTTATCTTCCTGTCGAATGATAGAAAGGATGGCCTTTCGTATTCCATCGGCACTATCCCCTTGACAAGTCATCGCTGAAAACAATTGTTTAAAAGCATAACATTCACCTTCAAAGCGATAATATTTCTGATGCAAGGCTCTGGAAACAGTTGATTCATGCATTCCTAATTTTTGGGCGATATCCTTTAAGGTACAGGGACGCAGCTCATCATGATACAGAAAATAGCCTTTTTGAAGGGTGACAAGCTCATTGATGATCATGAGCAAGGAGGCATTGCGGCGATGCAGCATATCGACAAAAATACTTGCCTCTTGAAAGTATTGTTTTAATTGTGGATGCTCTTCCATCACACTGACATATTCCTGATGCAGGGAAGGGGTAAAGACGGAAATCGGTTCAATGCGAATTTCCTCATCTTCAACGATGATATCCACTTCCGGGGTTATATTGATTGTTGTTTGGGTTTGGTATGGAGCACAAGGATATGGATGACATTTGCGGATGGAATGTAAAATATCCTTGATCTCTTCGATCGTTAAGTTCATTTGCTTGGCAATAGAAGAAAGATCATGAGATAAGATGGCATCGGCATGATGTTTGAGCAGATATGCCCCTTTGGTGTTTCCCATATGCAAACATTGCAAATATAAGGAGTCAGCGGCATCTTTGGCAAAGACTCCACTTGGTTCAAAGGTACGAAGAATCGTAAATACATCCTGTACTTCCTGAAGTGTTACTTGAAAAGCGTGTGCAACTTCTTCCTCGTTGATGTTGATATAACCATTTTCATCTAAGGATTCAATAAGATAGGCGGCAATATCTTCACGTATGGAAGTCTTGCAGGTGTGCAGCTGATAGTACAACTCTTCCTTTAAGCTGATAGGCGCATGTACGGTATCCATCATTTCATAGCCCTTCTCCTGATGAAAGCGACAGGCAAACATCGGATTGCGTTGCGCAAATTGTAACACTAGCTTTGTGATTTCTTCATGATTCATTTTTAATACTTCTAAGGCATTCTGATTTTTCTGCGTTAATAAATATTTTTGTTGAAGCGTTTGTTGAATTGCTAAATTTTGTTTCATACGATCACCTCTAAGTTCCTCTTATCTATATCTAGCAAAAAGCGTGCCAACTTTCGTAAAAAAGCAAATTCTTCTGATTGACTTTTTCTATGAGAATTTCGTACACTTAATAATGGAAAAGGGGTTGATGGTAATGTTAGAAAAGGTAAGACAACAGGTCCTTATGGCAACCACAAGAGAATTAGCAGAAACAGGCAATGCAGTTGCGATTAGTGAAGCGTTGCATTTAAGCCGTAATATGGTATCCCAATATTTAAACCAGCTATGGAATGAAGGGAAACTTGTTAAAATAAATACCCGTCCGGTGTTGTTTTATGATGTGCAGACATTAGAGAAGTTATTTTCTATCCATCTGAAGGAAAAGGAATTCACATCGAAGAAGGAATTTGTAAAAGCCTTGCAGCCACAGGAAGCGAAAGATTTTGAAAAGCTGATTGGAGCGCAGGAAAGCTTAGCCAATGTGGTAAATCAATGTAAGGCTACCATATCATATCCGCCAAATGGACTGCCTTTATTGCTGTATGGACCTACCGGTACCGGAAAAAGCTTCATGGCACAGTTAATGTATGAATATGCCTTAAATCATCAATTGATCGAAGCGGATAAAAAATTTCTCATCGTTAACTGTAGCGAATATGCCAATAATCCGGAGTTGTTAACGGCGAATCTATTTGGTCATAAAAAAGGCGCATTTACCGGTGCGGATAAGGATAATCCCGGTCTTATCAAACTGGCAGAAGGCGGTGTGCTCTTCTTGGATGAGGTGCATTGCCTGCCACCGGAATGTCAGGAAAAGCTCTTCTTATTTATGGATAAGGGCATTTATCACATGGTGGGAGATAATGAAAAGTGGTATCAGTCTTCTTTACGTTTAATCTTTGCGACAACGGAAAAACCAGAAGAGGTATTATTAAAAACCTTGCTGCGCCGTATTCCGATGATTATCACGATTCCTTCCTTAGAAGAGCGTGGCACGCATGAGCGTCTACAGCTCATTCACTCCATCTTTGCGGCAGAAGAAACGCGTATCCATAAATCTATCTATCTTTCTACCCTTGTCTATCAAACCTTATTATCAACAACTTTCAATGCCAATATCGGAGAATTAAAAAATGCGATTCAAGCAAGCTGTGTCAACGCGTTATTTCATGCAGATCCCAACAAGGATCGCTTAGAAATACGGGCATATAATCTGCCGGAAACCTTGAAAGAGCCGAAGATGAATGTGCCATCCATGACGGAACAAAAGCTCATCTCTGTACATGAACTGGCAAAATTCGTATCGCATGAGCGCGCCATTCTAAAATGCAATGAAGAACTGTTGAAAGCTTATGATGCAAGAGAAAACAGTGATTTATTCTTAAAAACGGCATGTCAAAGCATTGATGAGTATCAGGAAACCATCGTCTTTCAAAAGAAAAAGACCATTCGTAAGAATGAATATCTGCAAGGTATCGTTTCCAATATCTTTGATATGCTGAGTTCACGTTATGGTTTTAAATTTGTGAATAATGATGTAATTGCCATCGCTTCCTATATTGATGATTACAGCCGCAACCTGTTAGAAATGAACAATTGGCTGGAGCAAGAAAAAAAACACGTCAAACAATTGCTTTCCTATATAAAGAGCGAATGGCATCGAGAATATGCGATTGCGCAGGAAATCGTAGAAAATCTTACCGTAAATTTGGATATGGAATTTGATGCGATGTTTACTTCTGTGCTGGCATTAAATCTAAAGAAATTAAATCGTATTACAGATTTGAATAAACGTATCGGTATCATTATTGCCCATGGTTTCAGTACAGCCAGCAGTATGGCCGATGCAGCGAATAAACTGTTAGGGCGTTATGTGTTTGATGCTATGGATATGCCGTTACAGCTTAGTTCCACACAGATCATTGAACAGCTAAATCGCTATTTGGCAAAAATTCCGCAATATGAAGAATTATTTTTACTGGTTGATATGGGTTCTTTGGAAGAAATCTATAAAGGATTAGAAGTATCCAATGCCAGCATTGGCATCATGAACAATGTCACGACACGTTTAGCACTGGAAATCGGGCAGGGTATTATCTCCAATACGCCGATGAAAGAAATCTTTGAAACTGCCGTTGATTACAGTAGTGCCAATTATCATATCGTGGAACATAAGAATCGCGAAAAGGTCATTCTCTGTTCCTGTGCCAGCGGTATGGGAACTGCCGAAAAGCTGAAAAAGATTCTGGTGGATTCCTTACCATGCGACTTACCGATTCATGTCTATACGTATGATTACAATACCTTATTGGAAAAACAGCTGCACGATGCCTTCTTTGAAAATTACGAAGTCATCTGCATTGTTGGAACACTGAATCCTAATATACCTGACATCCGCTTTATACCAATCGAGGATTTAATTATCAACGATACCTTGGATGAGCTGCACGATTATTTTAAGGATTACATCAGTGACAGTGAAATGAAGACCTTCCAACAAAATATCTTAAAGAACTTCTCGTTAAGTAATATCATGAACAATCTGACGATCTTAAATCCTAGCAAGCTATTAGAACATGTCGCCGATGCCATTGATAAGCTGCAAAATGATTTGCAGGTTCGCTTGACGAATAATACTTGTGTAGGCTTGTATGTGCATGTCTGTTGCTTGATTGAACGTCTGGTTACCAGAAAGAGCATTGAAACGTATACGAATGTAGAAGATTTTGCGGAAAAAGAAATAGCGTTTATCAAATCGGTGAAAAAAGCGTTTAGCGTCGTTGAAAATTACTATAGCGTCGAAATACCGGTGGAAGAGATTGGCTATATCTTCGACTACGTGAAGAATAATTAAGAAAAAAAGCGAAAAAAGCGTGTTTAACATGGAAAATTCCAAGTTGGCACGCTTTTTGCTAGTTAGTAAGTGAAGGGAGCTGATGAGTATGCGACAAGTGATTCTCGCATCCCATGGAAAGCTGGCGGAAGGATTATTAAACTCCCTGCGTATGATTATCGGCGAAGAGCTGACGCAGGATGTAGAAACCTACTGTCTGTTTCCGGGAGAAAATCCAAATGACTTTATGAACAAGCTGAAAGAGCGCATTGCAACAAATCCACAGATGGAATTTGTCATTCTCTGCGATATCAAAGGCGGCAGCGTTCATACAGCCTTATCGCAGCTGTGTGTGCATCACAATGTGAAGGTATTCAGCGGAATGAATATGAATTTGGCCATGGATATTCTGTTATCCTGTCCGCAAGTGATTGATGCGCAGGTCAAAGACAGTATCGTAAAGAATGCCCAAGACGGCATTACCTTCCTGGCAGCGGATGATTTAAAAGCTGAGGAAGATGATGAATTTTAGAAAGAGGTGAAGTAAGATGATTAAATGTTTACGCGTTGACCACCGACTATTACATGGACAGGTGGCATTTTCCTGGACGAGTGCATTAGGCGCTGACTGTATCCTGATTGCGAATGATGATGTCATGAAGGATGAATTACGTAAGACAACCATTAAGATGGCCAAACCACAAGGTGTTAAGCTGGTTATGAAAAGTGTGGAAGATGGCATTGCAGCGGTGAATAGTGGTGTTACAGATAAATACAAACTGTTTATCGTTGTGGAATCAATTCAAGATGCTTATCGTTTCGCAACAGAAACAAATGTCATCAAGTCTGTGAATTTAGGTGGCACGAAAGCAAAAGAGAACACAAGAAATATCAGTAAGGCAATCAATGTGACAGAAGAAGAAACAACCTTACTGAAAGAATTAGTAGACAAAGGAATCGAAGTGGAAATTCGCATGGTTCCTAATGATGCGAAAGTGCATGCGGAAAATGTATTATAAAATCGCATAAGAAACACAAATCTATCGAAGGTTAAAGCGAACCGCATAAAGAAACATAATCATGAAACTATTTGAGAAAGAGGAGGGTTTTACACAATGCTACAAGCAATCTTACTTGCATTGGTCGCAATGCTTGGTAATGCAGAATATTTATTTGGTACCTGTTTGTTATCCAGACCGTTGGTGATGGGAACATTGACAGGCATCGTATTAGGGGATATTTCAATGGGAGTAACTCTGGGAGCTACATTGGAGCTTGCCTTTATGGGCGCATTCTCTGTAGGTGCATCCATTCCACCGGAAATGATCAGTGGAACCGTATTAGGTACGGCATTTGCCATCACTACCGGAACCGGTGCTGAGGCAGCCTTGGCATTAGGTCTTCCAATTGCCAGTCTGGTTTTGATTTTTAAGAATTTAAGCATGGTCTTCATTTTACCGATGTTTGTGCATAAAGCAGATAAATATGCCGCTGTTGGTAATTATAAGGGTGTTGAAAGAATGCATCTGTTAGGTGGATTCTTTGGTGTCAATTTGATCATCGGTGTGATCGTCGGTGTCAGCTTCTATTTAGGTAGTCCTGTCATTCAGGGCATTCTGGATATGATTCCAGCATGGGTACAAAAAGGCTTAGAACTGACAATGGGTCTGTTACCTGCAATTGGTTTTGGCTTATTGATGCAGATGATCATGAACAAGAATGTTGCTTGTTTCTTCTTCTTGGGCTTTGCGTTAAGCACATATTTGAAGATTCCGGTAACCGGTATTGCCATCTTTGGTGCTATCGTGGCAATTGTCCTTGTCCAAATTAAAAATCAGAATAAGCATGCGGTGGAAACAGCCGGTGTGAGTGAAGGAGATGAAGATGATGACTTCTAATACGGTAAAAGAAAATAGTATGATTACAAAAAAAGATCTAAATAAAGTAGCCCTTCGTTCCTTGTCTATGGAATGGTCATGGAATTATGAGCGACAGGCGAATCTGCCTTATTGTTATGCGTTGATTCCAATCATTAACAAATTATATAAAACAGATGAAGAACGTGCAGAAGCGCTGAAACGTCATCTGGAATTCTTTAACACAACACCACATTTATCAACCTTGCTGTTAGGTATTTCTACAGCGATGGAAGAACAAAATGCTACAGAAGAAAACTTCGATACTTCCAGTATCAATAATATTAAGATTGCCTTAATGGGACCATTAGCCGGTATTGGTGACAGCTTTATATGGGGAACTTTACGTATCATTGCAACCGGTATTGGTATTTCCTTAGCACGTCAAGGCAATATCTTAGGACCAATCCTATTCCTGCTGGTATTTAATATTCCGGCACAGGGCTTACGTTTCTTCTTAATGAATGCCGGTTATAAACTGGGAGCTGAATTCTTAACGAAGATTGAAAAAAGCGGTCTGATGGAAAGCTTAACTTATGGCGCTGCTGTTTTGGGTCTGATGGTTATTGGTGGTATGACGGCGGAAAACGTATCTATCAATATACCGATTGCGATTGGTAGCGGTGATGAAGCAACAACAATCGGGGATATTTGTAATGGTATCATGCCGGGCTTATTGCCATTGGCATTTACCTTCGTGGTATTCTTCCTGTTACGTAAAAACTTTAAAACAACGACGATTCTGCTGTTAATGGCTGTCTTAGGTCTGGCAGGCGCATTCTTTGGATTCTTAGGTTAAAAAATAAGGAGAGGAAATGGAAATGTTAAAATTTAATGAACAAGCACAGATTGATAGTGTAAATGGAGCTTTGGCTCTGCGTGGAAAGATCAATGAGATCGTAGATGGGATTTGTAAAGAAGGTTATACGAATATTTGCTGGTTAGGCATTGGTGGAACATGGGCAAGCAGTATGCAGGCAACTGTGCATATGAAAGAGATGTCTGCGATTGAAACATGGGCAGAAAATGCCGCAGAATATCTAACAACAGGAAATAAACGTATTGGAAAGGGAACCATCGTCATCACATCCAGTGTAACCGGAAGTACGATTGAAGTAGTACAGGCAGTAAAAAAAGCACAGGATGCCGGTGCGAAAGTCTTAGGCTTTATTGATATCGATACTACAGAATTAGCAAAAATGGTCGATTATGAAATTGCTTACTCAGCAAATGAACAACTGAAATTCTTCATGGTTGCGGATCGCTTCATGTTTAACAATGGCGAATTTGCAGATTATGAACGCATGTATGAAGAATTTGAAAAATATTTAGCTGTTGCGTTGGTAGAAGTAGAAAAGAAAGCGGATGACTTTGGAAAAGAATTTGCGAAGAAACATTGGAACGATGAATTGCATTACTTCGTCGGTGCCGGCAATCAGTGGGGAGCTACGTATTCTTATGCTATGTGCTATTGGGAAGAACAGCTATGGATCAAGACAAAATCCATCACAGCACCGGAATTCTTCCACGGTATGTTTGAAATCGTTACACGTGATACACCGGTTACGATCTTTGTTGGAGAAGATGCACAGCGTTCTTTATCTGAAAGAGTTGTCAACTTCATTCCACGTATCTGTAAGAACTATACGGTAATTGATACCAAGGACTACGAATTAAAGGGTATTTCTCCTAAATTCCGTTCACATATTTCTCATCTGGTTATGCATGCAGTCAATAATCGCATTGATGCACACATGGAAGAAGAAACTTGTCATCCAATGGAAATCCGCCGTTATTACCGTAAACTGAATTATTAAAAAGAAGGTGGAGCAATCCACCTTTTCCCCTAGTAAATAAGAAAGGAAAAGGGATCAAACAATACCTCTTGTAAGAGATTAACATCCCAAGGATAGATTATGGAAAAAATGACAATGATGGATTACATCAAAGAAACACCGGCACAGGCGATGAAGAATATAGAAGACTATGCTACCTTGTGTGCGCCCCTGGTAAACTATGCCAAAGAAAAAAAGATGCGTCGTTTATGGCTGGTAGCCAGTGGTTCCAGTTACAATGCTTGTCATTGTGCTCGCAGCTTTTTGATGCATACCTTACAAATGGAAGTAAAAATCACTACCCCTTATACATTCACTTGGTATGAACATGCGATTGCGGATGATGATGTGGTTATCGTAGTATCTCAAAGTGGCTATTCAACCAACGCGATTGCGGCATTAGATAAAATAAGAGCGTTAGGATATACCGGGGTTGCCTTAACCGGCAATGTGGAACATGATATCAAAGACCATGCAGATCTTGTGTTCGATTATGGTGTTGGGGAAGAATTGGTCGGCTATGTCACCAAAGGAGTTACAACACTGACATTGTATCTGATGCTGTTTGCCATTGCTTATACAAAGCGCAGTGAAAAGCTAGAAGAAGTAAAAAAGGCTATAAAATTAAATGAAGAGATGATCGATAAGGCACAAACATTTGTAAAACAACATTATAAAGATTTCAGTTCTATGCATAGCATTTATGTATGTGGAGCAGGGGCTGGTTATGGCATTGCTCTGGAAGGTGCTTTGAAAAGTGGAGAAACTATTCATATTCCGGCACTGCCTTTGGAAATGGAAGAATATATTCATGGACCTAACCTGCAATTGACACCATCCTATACGGTTTTATTAATCGATGGCAATGATGCGGCAAGCAATCGTGTGCAACAGATTTATCAAGCAACACGCAGTGTGAGTGAGCATACCTTTATGTTAAGCAATGCCGCTAATTTAGATGATGATCATATACTAACCTTATCGGATATGGTAGAAAGTGATCTAACCCCACTTGTCTATCTGCCATTTGTTCAAGTATTAGCAGCGATGATTTCACAGGATCTAAACAGTGTGAAACAGCACCCATTACTTAAGAAGTTTAAATCTTATGCCGATGCAAAAACAGCAAGCTTTATCAATTATGACGAAGATGATTAACCCACAATTTGCTGTATCACAAATAGTTACAAAACCAATCCATATGCTTTATATATTTTAATTTTAAGTAAGCTACTAAAATTTAATTTACTCTATAGGCAGTTTGCAAAAAGCAAAGTCTTTTGCCTTCTTTTATCATCATATACAATTTAAACAAAAAAGACATCAAGAATAGATACGATAATAAAATCTATACGGATGTCTTTTATTTTAGCCTTCCTTATGGTAGCGCTCTTTCTGCATCTTAGTGATTATCGCACTTTTCAATAAACTTACCATCTTGTAATAGCAATGTGCGTTCTGCATAAGCGGCTACATCATGATCATGAGTGACTAACAGAATAGTTGTTTTCTGCTTTTCATGCAGTTCTTTTAACATTTCCATAAGGATATGTGTGTTTTCACTATCTAAATTTCCGGTTGGTTCATCCATCAACAAGAGCTTTGGCTGATGCACGAAGGCTCTGGCAATCGCGACACGTTGTTGTTCACCACCGGATAGTTCTTGGGGCAATGCTGTGGTTAGCTGGGCAATGTCCAATGCTTGTAAAAGCATTTCCACATGCGCTTGATCTACTGCTTTCTTTGCTAAATGCAGTGGTAATAAAATATTTTCCAAGACACAATGAAAAGGTAATAACGCAAAATCCTGAAAGACAATGCCGATATCCTCACGACGATACACTTCTCGCTGTTTGCGGGAAAAAGCGGTGATATCCTGTCCTTTTACTAAGATGGAGCCACTGTCAATAGGAAGCAAAGAAGCGATACAGTTTAACAAAGTGCTTTTACCAGAACCACTTTTCCCCATGATGGCAGTAAAGCTTCCTTCTTCAGCAGCAAAACTTAAATCATGTAAAACTTCACTCACTCTTCTTGTATTCGCATAGCATTTATGAACATGTTTTACTTCAAGCAATTTCATTAGAATCCCTTCCTTTTTCTTGTCCTACTTTCCCTTTTAATAAGATGGATAAACTTAAAAAGCTAATGAGCAGGATGCATAGCAATGGAACATGGTGGTGCCATATCAAAGAGGCCGGTAAATAATAAGGACTGCTAGGAGCACCTAATGTTGTTAATGGGTGATAAATTTTCTCATACAGCCAATACAGGCAAGCGGTGATAATCAAAGAAATAATGGCTTGTACAATAGCTTCTAAAAAGGCAGTGCATAAGAGATACGATTTACTTACACCTAGTATGCGTAAAAGTTTGTGTTCTACATCCAAATAAGTCTGATGCAAACGATATTGATTTGACAGTAATAACAGCCATAGAAAACAGATGAACACTTCTATAACACCATAAAGCAGAACCGTTTGTAAGAATTTTTGTTGATGGATTTCTTCCTCTAAACGAGAGTTGGTGATATGCAAATCGCCATAACGACTAAGAATGTTCATGACTTGTTGATCGGTATGATGATAATCGGCTTTTTTATCTGTTTCAGCGACAAGCGATTGATAACCAAGATGTTCCCCCATGATGTTAGCATACCCCTTTTCACTAAGAAAGATGGTAAATGGAATTCCACTATCTTCGCCAAGCGCATCCACCATATCAGAAAACTTATTTTTCATAGGTAATGCTTTCATCTTCATGGTATGTTTTCCTGTCAATGTTAACATCGTACCTTTATGGATATATTGAATTTCATGATAGTTACCACCATCCTGTTTTGCCTGTTCTCTGGTACCATCTGCCAGTAAGTAATCCGTTGTTGAATATCCATTTTCACTGCCAGTATTTTTTTTAAAGATAAAAGCTTCCGTATTTATAATCGCTAAATCACCGTTTAAAAAGGCTTTTTCATCAAAGTTTAGATATTTTTGCATGATGGGTATCACGGTTGCATCCTCATTGATAGCAATGAGGGTGGCATAGGTATTATGAGTGTCAGGAATAACATTTGTATAGTGATAATATGTTTGATAATCTTTTAAACAAGTTTCTTGTTGCATATTGGCATAGCTTATTTTTATATCACTGCGTATGTGAAAGGCGCGTACACTTGTTACATGGGGGATGCTCTTAAGTCCTGTTATATCCAGTTCACGTATCTTTTTTGATTCTGGATTTACGTTGAAAGAAGCACGATAATCGCCAATTCCTCGTCGCTTTTGATAGTCTTGCCATTGCATATAGGCATTTGCTTGTGTTTGTATGCATAGGAGGAAGGTACTTAAGACGATTACATGCAATACTATGATAATAACAGTGTGATGCGATAATGTAGTAAGATTTCGCCAAGCCAAGCGCCATGGCGTGATCTTTTTCCATGGATGGCGTATCGTCAGCTTATGTATATGTGTTTTCTTTATCATTTTTTCTTGTTTGCGATTCGTCAATAAATTGGCGAGTAGGATGGTTAGCAACAAGCCAAGTAGAAAAATACCACCAACGTACCAAGAAGCAACAACTTCAATGTGTAGTGTATCATTTAATAGATCACTTCCTAAGGTACTGCCTCCATAATATAGCAAATAGGCACAAAGAATTGGCAGACGCAAGAGATAGATGAAAAACCAAAAGCGAATCCATTGTATTTGCTTACGCGATGCTCCCAATTGTTTTAGGATGTGATCTTCTTTTTCATAACTCATAAGAATATCTCGAATGATGAAATACATAAATACAAGAATCATACACAACGCAAACATCATCCCTATTAAGAAACGACTGCTATTGCCATTTAACCAAACCATATTATCATAAGCATAGGTATTGATAGCAGAAACACCTGGTATGGAAGGATAGTCTTCGTTTACGCGTACATCTTTTAACCATAAGGAAGAAAGACTACCTTTCGCTTTGACAAAAGCAGCAGATAAAGAATTGCTGTCTTGTACATTCCACATCGAACGATAGGGCTTTATGATTCCTGTTAGGTGAAACTTATGCATTTTTCCATCACTTAACAACAGCTGTATCGATTGATGAAGCTGATAGGAATAACCTAAATAGCTCAACACATCGGCCTCGATGATGATATCATTGTTCTTTTGCGGATAGCTGCCATCTAATAGTTCTAAGTGAAACAAGTCCATGGCTTCTTTTGTATATTGAGAAACTTCTCCAATTTGAGCATAGCCATCTTGATTTTTTACCATGATCTGTCCTAAAGATGGCAAAGGTAAGACAGTATCTAAATTTGCTTTTTTAGCAGTTTCTACATCTTTTTGTTCTACGTTGAAAATAACGCGATTCCACTCTCCATAATGAGCAAAAGCTTGTCTTTGTTGTGTGCGTATATAGCTTAGGCAGCCATTTCCAATCAGTAACATACAGAATGTCAAAAAGAAGAGCGCGCTGCGATGAACTCTTCTTTTGGGATTATGCTTAATTTCGTCTTTAGCAAAGGTGCGATAAAAGGACATTGTTGTGTACGATTTCATGTATACATTATACACTGGTTAAAAATGTAAGATCATATTGTTAATGATTCTTAAGAAAAAATATAGTGTATTATGTTGCCTAATTATGACCTTTGAATGTCAGCTATCTTGAGCTATTTAATGTATTTTGTTATAGATAAGGAAAAGGAAAGTGAGGTAAGATGGGGAAGACACCGTTTCGTATACAGGGGAAGAGGTATACAGCGTACAATTATTTGAAGAAAATACGACAGTTAAGATAAAAGAGAAGATTACAGAAACAGCCGTTCTTACGTATTTGCATACAAAAAGTGATGCTAAAAGTTCATATGTAACGGTTAGCTTGAATTTTCTAAATGAAAACGGCGATGTTGTGCATGTTTATTACATCGTGTCACCAAAAAATGAGATAAAAGTTTATGAATAAAGGCTCGTTACGGAGCCTTTTCCTTATGTGTATTTGTAAAAGACACCTATATTTATGGTATACTAATAATATATATTAACAAAATAGCTTGAAGGTGATGAAATGAAGAAAATAGGATTGGGGATGAGTGCTGTAATTGTGGCAATTGGCTTATTTCTGTTTTGGCGATATGCTACATATGGACATTCTCAGGAACAGCCTGCCTCGAATGTACATATGCAACAGGTATTAGAAAAGTTTTATCAAAATCCGGGTAATTATAATTTCTTTGATAAAGATGGTAACAGCATGAATGCCTATATTATGAGTCGTGAAAAAGCCTTTCAATTACACCCGCAAGATGTCACAAAAGAAGTTGCACAAAAAGTCAATGATTATTCAGAAGAGGTCGTTCAAGAGCTTTTAGAATTACATAGTGATGAAGAATGGATACATGCCTTTCAAGAATATTATAAAAAACCATACATATATTCACTATATGATAAAAAAGGCGATTCTATGAAAGAATACGCCTTGAATCAAAAGGAAGCTTTTGAAAAATCCCCCCAAAAAACCATTCAGGATATTAAAAAACATATTAATGAAGTATATAAAATCGTAGAATAGTTTTATTTATCATCAATATAATGATGTATAAGGAGATAATCACGCAGAGAAGGCTCCCAGCTGGGACCAATCACTTCATCTGCGTGTTTTTTTAATTCTTCATGTCCATTGCCCATGACAACACCAATTCCTGCCTCTTGGATCATTTGCAAATCGTTCATAGAATCGCCAAAGGCCAAGTAAGCATGAGCCGGTAATTGCCAGTATTTCATCAGATGAGCGATACCTCTTGCTTTGTTTACGCTTGTCTTCATAAAATCCACACATGTTAAAGATGGATGCTGCACTTCTATGCCTTCAATACCATCAAACATATGCCAGTCAAAGCCAGGTTTTTCATAGGCACTTAACGCAACTAAAGGTTCATGATCCCACTCTCTCACAATAGGTACTTGACAATGAAATTGGTCAAACGCGGCTTTGGAATAGGCATTTAACGGTTTTGTCATAAACTCATATTTGCCATGAGAATTAATACATATATCATATTCCTTCCCTAAGGCAAAGATGCGCTCACATTGCGCTGCTGTAAAAATATCTTCAAAAATGATGTTCATTTGTTCATCATATACACTGACACCCGCACCACCAACATAGCCATCCCAGGGAAACAGTTGCAAGACTCCTAACTGCTCTGCCATTTCTTTTGCGCGTCCACTACATAAAGCTACCTTATAACCATTTGCTTTTAATTGTCTGATCGCATCCATCGTTTCCGGTAACACCTGATTGCTGTGATGGTCAAAAAAAGTACCATCAATATCAAAAAACACTGCTTTTATCTCCATCCTATCCCTCTTCTCATGGTTTTATTTTAGCATGTAAGCGATGCTTGTACAATTCTCATTTCAGCAGAAAATAGGGAGGAAATGCAATATGGTTGGAAAAAGAACAGAAAGCGTTTATCCATCTTCATAGCGAATTCATGCTGTTGCTACGCATCTTATAATTATTTTCTTATGCAAAGAAACGATTCTTTATCTGATGCAGATGGAAGCTGTTCATGATCGGTTAGCTATGCTTTTCGCTACACTTGCTTTTCCTGAATTCCTTCTTAAATACATTGCAATCAAACCATATTTCTCCTATAATTAAACCATGGAGGATGAATATGGTAAAAGGTTTGGTATTGTATGATTACGATGGTACGCTGGTAGATGAGCGTGATGCGATTTATGTACCAAGTAATATCACAAAAAAGACGATTTCCCGATTGCAGGATATGGGATATCTGTGTGTATTAGCCACAGGAAGAGCATTGAGTTATATCCCAAGCGGTGCGAAGGATTTGCATCTGGATGGTTATGTCACATGTAATGGGGCATATGTCACGGTGCATGGTAAAGTGATTCATAAAGTTATCTTTGAAGATGAGGAGCTTGCGGCATTGATTGCTTATATGGATGCGCATGGTATCAATTACATACTGGAAAGTAATGATTTCTGTTATGTAAAAGATTTAAAGGATCCAAGTTATCTGCATTTTATGGATAACTTTCAGCTTCCGGAAGACAATTTTGTCCAGTATAAGAATTTGCAGCAGGTGCATGGATGTATTTCTAAGATAACCTTAGCATTTGGCAATCGTTCATCCTTGCAAAAAAGCGAGCAGTTATTACGTCCGCATTATCAGATGAGCCTACATCGAAATTGTGACACCTTGGATATTGGGAAAAAAGCGGTGCATAAGGGTGTTGGCGCAAAAGCTATCATGGAGCATTATGGAATACCTTATGAGGCAACTTATGCTTTTGGTGATGGTGATAACGATGTGGAACTACTTGCCAGTGTGCGGTATGGCATAGCTATGCGCAAACACGATCCACTGCTGGATGATGTTGCTTATATGGTAACAGGCACAGTCAAAGAAGAAGGTATATTTGAAGCATTAAAGAAATTGGAGGTAATTTAATTATGGCAATGGTACGATTGCTCCCTGCATTTAAGGATTATTTATGGGGAGGCACAAAGTTAAAGGAAAACTACAACAAAAAAAGTGATTTAGACATTGTCGCTGAAAGCTGGGAACTTTCTACGCACAAGGATGGGCAAAGTATTGTCGACAGTGGTGAGGATCAAGGAATGCTGTTTGGCGATTATTTGCAGAAGTTGGGAAAAGAAGCACTTGGTACAAAAGGTGCGGCTTTTGAGAATTTCCCTATTTTAATTAAATTTATTGACGCAAAGGGGAACTTATCCATTCAGGTTCATCCAAATAATGAATACGCAATGCGCGTAGAAAAAGAATATGGGAAAACCGAAATGTGGTATATTCTGGATGCAGAAGAAGGGGCTTCCCTGTATTATGGAACAAATAAAGAAATCACAAAGGAAGAATTCCGTGAACGTATTGAAAATAATACATTACTAGATGTATTAAAGAGTGTCCCTGTACACAAGGGAGATGTATTCTTCATTGAGGCTGGTACCATTCATGCCATCGGTGAAGGTATCGTGATTTGTGAGATTCAGCAAAATTCAAATACGACCTATCGTGTATATGACTTTGGCCGTGTTGGTGCTGATGGAAAACCAAGAGAATTGCATATTGATAAAGCTATTGATGTATCAAATCTGACTCCATTAGAAAGTGATTTTAAGCCTTGTGGTGAAGTTAAGACATATGATGGCTATCAGGTAGCCATGATGGCATCCTGTGATTACTTTACGACTTATATTTATGAGGTAAAAAGTGAATGCAGTGTCAAGGTGGATGAAGAAAGCTTTGCTTCTTTCGTTATCGTTGATGGGGAAGGAACGATTGAAAGTGATGATACGATGCTGAGTATCCGCAAGGGAGACAGCATTTTCGCAACAGCTGGAACAGGCAGCGTAAGAGTAAAAGGAAATTGCCGTTTCATTCTGTCAAGAGTATAAGAGAGAAAGCCTTGCGCAGTTTTGCTCGCGTAAGGTTTTTTTTGAAAGGAGATTTGTATGGGTTATAAATTAATTGTTATGGATATGGATGGCACTTTGACAAACAGTAAGAAGGAAATATCTGAGGAAACCAGAACAGCTTTGATAGAAGCACAAAAACTTGGAGCTAGCATCGTGTTAGCCAGTGGGCGACCAACACCAGGTTTATATCGAGAGGCCAAGATTCTAGAAATGGATCGTTTCAAAGGGTATTTGTTAAGCTATAATGGTGCGCATGTCTGTGATTATCCCAATCAGCAGGTTATCTATAACAAGACCATAGATAAAAAGTATATTCTTCCAATTATCAATAATGCTAAAGCATTGAATCTGGGTATTATGGTGAATAAAGGTGAATATGTAGTTGTCGATGATTCGCATACTTATCAATTGGAATATGAGGCACATGCGACGAATATGAAAACAATGGTGGTAGATGATTTACGGACATTTGTTGATTTTGAGCCAAATAAATTTTTAATCAGTGCACCCCCTGAATATCTGAAGATGCAGTTTGCGGATTTTAAGCTGCCCTTTGGCGATCGCCTGAGTATTTATACATCTGCTCCTTTCTATATTGAAGTGGTATCGAATGGAATTGATAAAGGAAAGGCCCTGGCAGGAATTGCAGAACGTTTAGGAATTCAAAGAGAAGAAATCATCGCTTTTGGGGATGAGATGAATGATCTTACAATGCTGCAGTATGCCGGACATGGAGTAGCCATGGGGAATGCTGTAAAACCAATTAAATTGATTGCAAATGAAATTACGGCTAGTAATGATGAGGACGGAATTGCCAAGTCTTTGTACAAAGCTTTTCCTGAAATCAAACATCGTTAAGAATGAAAAAAAGCACGATTAGCGAAATCGTGTTTTTTTGTGGAATATGATTTTCTTTTCAATATGTGTAAGAAAAGAAGATTATCATCTGCTATGCAATGCGATAAACGAAGAGTGTACAATGGATAGAACTGATAAAGTAACAACAAGAAAAGGAGTTTGGGAAAGTGCTATGTAAAGTGATACATAATAATAGAGCATATCCAAAATGCTTTTAAAAGCGAGAAAACAGTGTGTACTACATAGGAACATCATAAAACAACATTCTTGCAGAAGGAAGCAATATATGCTTGGAATTGGCGGATATTATGCAAATTTGTGATTAATTTTGATTGATATAGATTGACATTGACTGAAATAGGCGATAAACTGTAGTTACTTAGGAGGTAATTAGGATATGTTAGCAGAAGAGCGATTTGCGGCAATACTACAGTTGCTACAGGAAAAGAAGACGGTAACAGTGAATGAACTGACGAAAACTTTGCATATATCAGAATCAACGATACGAAGAGATCTGGTGTCGTTGCATAAGATGAAAAAACTACGTAAGGTCCATGGAGGAGCAACCTTATTACAAAAGGAGTATGCACCGATAGAGAACGATGTCACACAGCGTTCCCAAGAACATATAGAGGAAAAAAGACGACTGGCACAATATGCCGCAACCTTAATAGAACCTCATGATTTTATTTATTTGGATGCTGGCAGTACGATCTTACATATGGCAGAATTTATAGAAGAAAAAGATGCTGTCTATGTGACGAATAGTTTATATCTAAGTGAACGTCTGGCAATCAAGGGGATGAAGGTTTTTATCTTAGCTGGGGAAATAAAAGCAAAGACCATGGCCGTTGTTGGTTTGGGTGCTGTCAGTGCCTTACAAAAATATAATTTTACAAAAGCGTTTTTAGGTACAAATGGCATTACCATTGAGAATGGTTTTACGACGCCGGATATGGAAGAATCTTATGTGAAATGTGAAGCGATGAAGCATGCTCAAAAATGCTATGTTTTAGCCGATGCATCAAAATTTAATCTTTGCACGGCAATGAGCACTGCCGATATCAGTGATGCAATCATCATCACTAGTAAAGGAATTCCTGATGAATATAAGGAAGAAACAGAAGTTATCGAGGTGGCAATATGATCTACACCGTTACTTTAAATCCATCAATTGATTATGTCATCACACTGGATGCCTTATGTAAGGGAGCAATCAACCGCACCAAGGAAGAAGATATTATCTATGGAGGGAAAGGAATTAACGTGTCGATGATGCTTGCACATTTAGGTATACCCTCCACTGCTTTAGGATTTTTTGCTGGTTTTACGGGAGAGGCGTTAAAAAAAGGTATTGAGCAGCAAGGAATCAGGACAGATTTTATTCCTATAGAAGATGGTTTTACCCGCATCAATGTCAAAATTCATGCGCAGGAGGAAAGTGAAATCAATGGACAGGGACCTCTTATTACCTCGGCCCATTTGCATCAGCTATATGCAAAGCTGGAACTCTTACAGCCAAATGATATCTTAGTATTATCAGGGAATTTACCAAAACAAGTGCCAGCAAATATTTATGCAGTGTTGATGGAGAAACTTCATGATAAGCAAATTGATGTAGTTGTGGATGCTTTTGGTGAACCTCTACGTCAGGCATTACCACAGCATCCATTCTTAATTAAGCCCAATCATCATGAATTACAAGAGCTGTTTCAGTTAGCGGACTTACAAGAACAAGACCTTGTCACATGTGCACGGCAATTACAAATGGAAGGAGCTAGAAATGTTATCATATCCATGGCAGATAAGGGGGCTATGTTGGTAAGTGAAACAAATGAAGTGTATCGTATAGCGAGTCCAAAGGGAAAAGTTGTTAATTCGGTAGGAGCTGGGGATTCCATGGTTGCAGGTTTTTTGTATGGTTGGTTAAAGGAAAAAACGTATGAAAAAGCTTTACGTTGGGGTGTTGCTTGTGGTAGTGCCAGTGCTTTTTGTAAAGGTATTGCCCAAAGAGCATTTGTGATGGAACAATATCAAAAAATGGAGGATGACTTGTTATGAATAGTAAAGAAAGAACTGCGTTTGCGGCATTAACCTTTATTAAGGATGGAATGCTCATTGGTTTAGGTGGGGGAACAACGATTGGAACATTGGCAAAATTTATCACAGAAAAACAATTGGCGGTAAAGGTTGTAACACCATCTTTTGAAACAGAAAAGCTTTGTGTTCGTTTAGGATTGCCACTGCTGCCGCTGCGTATGGTATCACATGTGGATGTCGCATTTGACGGTTGTGATGAAATTGACCGCCATTTGCATGCGTTAAAATCCGGTGGAGGCATTCATACAAGGGAAAAGCTGATTGCGCATATGGCAGATGAGTATATCCTTATGGCAACGGAAGACAAATTGAGTGATACCTTACGTTTTACATGTCCGATCGTTTTAGAGTTGTTAGAAGATAGCTATGCCTATGTGAAGCGCAGGGTTGAAGAATTAAAGGGAAGTTTTCATCCTCGAACAAGTGATGGAAAATACGGGCTGCTAATGAGTGATCATGGTAATGTATTAGCAGATGTGCGCTTTCCTAACGTACAAGACAGTGTGCAATTGAACCAAGAGCTAAAGAAAATTGCCGGTGTGATTGATACAAGTCTGTTAACAGAAGAAGTAACGAAAGCATTGATTGGCAAAGAGGATGGCTTTCTTTTGTTAGAGAAGGAGGTTTAAGTGATGAATTGGGGTATTTTAGGACAGGGTGTCATCGCTCATCAAATGGCACAGGCATTATTACAGGAACATGGGACTATCTATGCGGTTGCAGGACGTCATCCGAAAAAGGTAGAAGCGTTCGCAAAGCAATACACAATCGCGCACGCTTATACGATTGATGAAGTAATGCAAGATGAACATGTGGATATCGTCTATATTGCTACACCACATTCCAATCATTTTGAATATATCATGCAGGCACTTCAACATCATAAGCATGTCTTATGTGAAAAAGCTATTACAGTAAATGCACAACAACTTGAAGAGGCTATGGCTTTCGCAAAGAAACATCAGCTGATTCTGATGGAAGCGATGACTATTTTTCATATGCCGATCATGAAGAAAGAGAAAGAACGCATTGAGAGTGGAAAACTTGGAAAATTAAAAATGTTGCAGATAAATTTTGGCAGTTGTAAAGAATATGATATTACCAATCGATTCTTTGCGAAAGAGTTGGCAGGTGGAGCCTTATTGGATATCGGAACCTATGCAATAAGCCTTGCCCGTTATTTTCTGCATGCACAGCCGCATATCATTAAAACAGATATGCTTCCTTTTGAAACCGGAGTAGATGAGATGAGCGGTATCATCTTACGCAATAAAGAAGATGAAATGGCGATCATTACCTTAACAATGCGCGCAAAGCTTCCTAAACGCGCTGTTATAGCGGGTGAACTTGGTTACTTGGAGTTATGTGAATACCCTAGAGGAGATAAAGCGACGTGGAAAATGACACAAGATGGTCATGAAGAAATGATGAAGGATGGAGAAAGTGCATTGGCATTGTGTTATGAGATTCGTGATATGGAAGAGGCCGTAAGAACTGGGCAAAACGAAACTTTGCAGTTGAGCTATGATGTGACAAAGCTTTTATGGGAAGTAAGAAAACAATGGGGCATGATATATCCATTTGAATAACTACTGCATGAGCATGCTATGTAAGAAATCGTGGTGATGCGTATCATAAAGAAAATGATGTTTCCAATCCTGTAAAAAGTGTTACAATATTCATATAGGAAAAAGGAGATGGCGGTAATGAAGTACGCTGTTGTGTATTGTAGTCACACAGGAAATACAAAACGTGTGGCAGAGGCGATTGCGCAGGTTATTCCGGCAGAGGATATGCTTTATTTCGGAATTCCGGATATGGATGCGACAAAAGATGCGGATGTTATTTTTGCCGGATTCTGGACGGATAAAGGCAGCTGCCCAAGCGCATTGTTAGATTATTTTTCATCCTTGCATAATAAACAAATCGTGTTATTCGGTACATGTGGCTTTGGCGGCAGTGCAGAATACTATGATATGATCTTACAGCGAGTCAGTGCATTTATTGAAGATGATTGTACTTATGTGGATGGTTTTATGTGTCAGGGAAAAATGCCGATGGAATTAAGAGAACGCTATGAGCGAGCAAAAGAAGATCCAAAGAAAATAGAACGGATTCTCGATAATTTTGATATGGCACTATCACATCCAGATGAAAATGATCTGCGCCAGGCCAAAGCTTTTACACAAATAATTTTACGATCCATTGCATAAACGAAAACACAGGAAACCTTAAGGAGAGCTGTTTAGAAAGCATATCCATACAACAGGTTGCCTGTGTTTTTTAATTCAACTTGGGGAATACAAACAAAAGGTATTGGCAAAGACTGTGAATCTTCTTAGAAAATAAAAGTAAGCTAGCTTTTAGGATTATTCTTTATTTGTATGTGGTGATCATTCAACTGGTTTTAGAAAATCATTCTTTGCATACATGAAAATTATCCGGTAATTGCTCAACGGTGGTTGGCGCATTCATGAAAATCGTATCAAAGTCGGTTGTGTGTGCCCAGGTGGCTAAGGCTTGTACTTGCAGCTTGCTGGCATCGGCCAATATATGTGCTTTGCGACAGCGTTTTAATACAGCGGCTTTCACAGCACTGATATCTAAATCAACAGCCATGACTTCTTCACTTTCTAAATCAATGCCGCTTGCTGAGAAAAAAGCCTGATCGAAATGAAATCGATTAATATCTTCAATGGCTACAAAACCGACGCTCATATCATAATCGGGAATATAGTGACCGCCGATCAGAAATAATTCCCCTTTAAAACGTTTCGGCAATTTTCTTACCAAATAAGTACTGGCTGTTACCAATTTGATGTTTTTATCTTTCAGATAGGGCAGCATGGCAACTGGGGTTGTACCGGAATCAAGGTAAATACATTCACCATTCTTCACGATCTCAGCCGCTGCTTTTCCAATCAATTCTTTTTCAGCTAAATGAATGTTTTCTTTATTCATTACCGGTAAATCGGTACTGCTGCTTAAAGTCTGTGGTAATTCTTTACGAATCGCTCCACCGCGTTCACGCTGAATCAATCCCTGTCGCTCTAGCTCCATTAAATCACGGGTGATCGTAGATTTACTGGCGTTTAAAAATTCCATCAATTCACTAATGGTGACAAAAGATTGTTCTTCAATTACTTCCATAATGCGAAATAAACGTTCTTTGCTGAGCATAAGATCCCTGCTTTCTTTTCTTTATCATACGACACAAAGGAAGTTTTCGTCAATGGATGTCTTCAAAAGAAATCAAATTGATTCATTTTATTGGTAAATATGTGCGTATCAAGAACTTCTAACGTTTTGTATCCCTTTTATAATTCCTTGTTATCATGCTATACTATAGCTGAGATAGGAGGTTTTCTTATGGCATCAATGGAAGACTTGAAGAAACGTTTAAACTCCTCCAGCCAGTTTTTACAAAGCAACGATATGCATGTTGTTGAAGTAAAAGAAGGCTATGCTAAGGTGGAGATGATTATAGATGAACAGATTTTGAATGTTCATGGCTTTGTTCATGGCGGAGCATTGTATTCCTTAGCTGACACAGCTGCTGGAGCAGCTAGCTTTGCGACAGGGCGCGATAGTGTTACGCTTTCGGGTACCATCAATTATATAAAACCGGGAAAAGGTGGTAAGCTGATTGGCATCGCACAGGAAATATCTGCTGGAAGAACGACAGGTGTATATGAAGTGTTTATTTTTAATGATCAAGAAATCTTATTATCACGCGCAACATTTACGATGTTTTTCTTAGATGGGGAGCGCTATCGTAAGCAAAAATAAGGAAGTGTTGTTTCTATTCTTGAAAGGCTAATGCGCTTTTATACTAACAGATGGAATAGAATACTAACAATTAAGGATACAAACAGATGAAATGAAAATGATAAGGGGAAATGATATGAAGGTAATACTGCATGATTTAGCACAAGCGGAATGGAGCACGCTTGCTCTTCCTGTAGATAATAATACAAGAATCATCGATCATACCAAGGTCATCCATCCATGCGTGGGCTGCTTTGGTTGTTGGACGAAAACACCGGGGCAGTGTGTTATACAAGATGAATATCAAAAAATAGGTGCTCTTTTTGGTAACACAGACGAGTTGATGATTATTAGCCGATGTTCGTTTGGCAGCTATAGTTCTTTTATAAAAAATGTTATAGATCGCTCTATCGCATATTTTCTTCCTTTTTTCGAGATACGCCAAGGGGAAATGCACCATAAAGTAAGATATCATAATACGATACAATTCCGTGTGTTTTTTTATGGAGAAGATCTATCTGAAAATGAAAAGAAAACCGCTAAACTATTGGTAGAAGCAAATGTGCAAAATTTTAACGGCATATTAAAACAAGTTTGTTTTGTAGATAGTTATGAGAAGCTTAAAGAGCTAGTGATATAAGAAGTAACTAATTTTTATATTCATCATTTTGACATCAATATGCATTTAAAAAGTCGTAGGGAATGAGAAAGGTATGGAAAAAGATATGATTCTATTACTGAATGGTAGCTTACGCAAAAGCAAGAGTAATTCAAATCATTTTTTAAATTTATTAAAAACGCAACTAAAAGATTCATATGAAAGCGTACAACTTTATCAACGAAAAGATCTAAATGTTATGAAAGATCTGCTTCAAAAAGCGGATGCCTGTGTGATAGGTATGCCGGTATATGTAGATGGTGTTCCTGCCCAAGTCATGGAGTTTATGGAACAGATGTATCTTCGATATCAAGGACAGTTTGCACAATTACCCGTTTATGTAATAACTAACCTTGGTTTTTATGAAAGTGAACAAGGGAATGTTTTGCTGGAAATTGTAAAGAATTGGTGCAGCAAGATGGGATTTTTCTATGGAGGAGGACTTGCCATAGGAGCCGGTGAAATGCTTGGCACTTTAAAAAAGGTTCCTCTTGATCAAGGCCCCAATCAACAACTAGGAAAAGGCATCCGCCAGTTTGCTGAAGCTATTTCTGATAAGCGATGCATCGAGGATATTTATGTGGAACCAAGCTACTTTCCAAGAAGATTATATATCTTGGCGGCGCATCGAAATTGGTATAAAATGAGCAAACAAAATGGCTTGCAAAGAAAAGCATTATACCAAAGACCGGCAGTGAAATAAGCATACCGTACCATATAAAAATGAGAGGTGAAAGCATGCCATCTAGTAAAAGCTTTTTACAATATGTTTTAGAACAATTGTCTGCGCTAGAGGATATCACATATCGCGCAATGATGAAGGAATACATCATCTATTACCGTGGAAAGATCGTAGGCGGTATTTATGATGATCGATTACTTGTAAAACCGATAAAATCAGCAGTGAAGTATTTGCCGACAGCTACCTATGAACTGCCATATGCAGGGGCGAAAGCAATGCTATTGGTAAATGAAGTTGATGATAAAACTTTTTTAATGGGCCTTTTTGAGGCAATGTATGAGGAGTTGCCAGAGGTAAAAGGGAAAAAGAAAAAATAGTAATTTATTTGCACTTCATATTTATAAGATAGCGGATCATCGTGATGGTGAATCGCTTTTTTAATGAAACGCTACATTCTTACTTTATAGTGATAAGCATCTTTGTACATCAGCAGTATGGCCTTTACAAAGATTTCCTTATCATAAGAATGTTTTAGGATTGCATGTTGTAGGAAAAGTAGTGTATCATAATGCTGTTATTTAGATAGAAAGCAACAGTTAAGCAATAACTACAGATGAGGTAACAATATGCAAATCAGACAAACATTTCAAAAGTATCATTTTGTCGTTTTCTTTATACTGGTTGCAATGGAAAGCATGGCTGCGAATTTTGCCCATCCCATCACACCGACATTGATTCAACAATTACAGCTGCCGGATTATTCTTTTGGTTTATTGTATGCCGGCATGGCATTTACGAATTTCTTGTTTTCGCCATTATGGGCAAATCAGGTACATCATTTAGGCAGTAAGCGTGTATTGGGCATATGTTGCGTGGGCTATGGCGCAGGACAAATGCTGTTTGCTCTTAGTAAAACACTTCCTTTGATCATGGTTGCACGTTTATTATCCGGCTTCTTTGTTGGTGGTATCATGGTGAGCTTTTTGACTTATATCATTGCCCATGCCACACTTGAACAAAGAGGTCGCTATCTTGCTTTATCTGCCACCATCCCAACAGTTTTTGCGGCTTTTGGTTATTTGATAGGCGGTATCATGGGTGTTTATTCCTTGTTTGCGACTTTTGTTATGCAAAGTCTGACCTTGGTGGCAGCCGGAGTTCTTTTTGCTTTGTTTTTAAAAGCTGATCCCGATAAAGCAAAAACGCATACTATTTCTTTTAAAGATATCAATCCTTTTCAAGCCTTTTTGGATGCACGCCACTTTTTAAACGTGGCCATGGTGCTATTGTTTTTTGTTGTCTTTCTAACATCTTGTGCAACCACGGCATATGATCAAAATTTCAACTATTTCATTAAAGATCAGTTCGGTTTCCCATCTTCCTACAATGGCGCATTAAAAGCAGTTGTTGGTTTTGTGTCTTTATTCGCAAATACGACAATCTGTATGTGGATCATGAAACGTGGAAATGTAAAAAAAGCCCTGCGCTATGTTTTAGCGGGAGCCGGCATCTTACTTGTGATGATGACCTTTACCACGCACATGGTTCCATTCATGGTTGTCAATCTGCTTTTCTTTGCGTTTAATGCCATCTATATTCCACTATTACAGGATGTATGTGCTGGGGAAGGTAATACGGAAAACAGTCATCAGGTCATGGGTTTTTATAATGCGATGAAAAGTCTTGGCATGATTGCCGGAGCTTTGTTTGCAGGATTTATTTATGGTGCAGGAGCTCGCTTATCATTTCTTTTTGCAGGTCTTTTCTTTCTCATCAGTACCTTGATTTTTCATATCTTCAAAGCTATTGCGAATAAAGCTACTGCAAAAGCATAGCAAGTATGCTGTTTATCATCTTGACATATAAAGGCACGCATTAGGCAGCATTTCTTCTTGAAGCAATTGTTCATAGGCTTCTAGCTTGCGCATGAACAAGGCGAAAAGCTGTTCGATTTTTGCTAATTCCAGTGTAGTGCCTATGGAATGACAGGTTATCGTGTAGATATCTTGCTATGTGAAAGCTGATAGCTGAAGGGAAGGAAAATGACGTAACATGGTTAAAATTACTATTACCCTTTGTAAACCGTTTTCTTAGATAAACTAGTTTCTTGAATACATTTTTTTGGTTTTTCCTCTGGATTATCTATTTGCCATTGTTTTACATAGGTAGTCACAATAATCAAAAATGTAATACTTGAAAAGATAAAAATTGACCAAGTATTTGCTTGGTCAATCTATCCTGTTTCACTTATTAGAATTAGAAAATAGTAAATTTAATACCCATAGTTTACAAAATAAATATAATCAAAATAGCATATATAATACAAGTAAAATAAGCAAGATATAGAAGGGGATGTTTGATAATTGATTTTTCTCTTGCTATATTGATTAAGTTAGAAAAAACTATCAAAAATAAACAAAATTGAAAATAATTTATTTGTAAATTTATATCAAATTTTAATAAAATTGCTATAATTGCTACAATGAGACTTGCAAAACTTGAATATCTTAATATTGCTGAAAATAAATTTTTTCTCATAATTTTTTTTATTTATAAAAGTTAGTTTGACGAACCACAGTATAATAACTAGTAACTCTATTGATATCAGTAACTGTTCCTCCTGGTCCATAGACAAGTCATTATACTAAAAACGTTTATAACCAATCTTTTAATTTTTATCCTCCTTTTTTATTCTATAATTTAAAATTATAATAAAGTTCCCATGTTTCCACCTCTTTCTAACATTTACAGTATACAAAAGAATATTAAAAAATATAAGACTCATTTATTTGCTATATTTATGGTATGATATGAAAGTAAGCACTAAACATAACTCAGTTTTTACTTTAAAAAAATTTCACCATTTACATGAGATAATTCATGTAAGGAAAAGAGTATAAAAAAAGCGCTGATATAGAGCGCTTCACTCACGATATGGTGCAGGAGAAGAGATTTGAACTCTCACGCGATTGCTCGCACTGCCGCCTGAAGACAGCGTGTCTGCCGTTCCACCACTCCTGCTTAATTGAGTGCTTATATATAATAAACTATTTTAAAACATTTGTCTAGTAGAAAATGAAAAAATTATATCCGTAAAACAGTTTCTTTACAGTATATAATGGCGAGAAAAAACACAACGAAATTTAGCTATTTCGATTGCGCAATTGTGCATAAATAAAGGCTATATAGCAGATGATATATGATGAATTCATGAATCACACAGGATGTAGGAAAAGCCTTTGATAAGTGTAGAATGCTCTTACATGAAAGCTATGTTATAAGGATGTTTTGGCATCACCGAAAAAGAAAGTAAGTAGAAAAAAAGTCCTATTGAAAGGACTTGCTCTTTGATAAGATATTTAAGGTAACCCTAAAACATCTTTTTTGATTTTCATTGGTGCAGCCGATGAGACTTGAACTCACACGAGCATACGCCCACTACCCCCTCAAGATAGCGTGTCTGCCATTCCACCACGGCTGCTCATTTATGCTTTATAATAATACTATATTTTTTTTAATTTATCCATAGTTTTTTTAATTTTCTTATGATGCATTCCATCTTATAAAAAAGCTATCCATAATTGAAAGAAGACAAAACGCTTATGCATTGCTTGTTACAGTGCAAAGCTTGCGACGATAACGAACAAGATATGTGAAAAGCCTTACATCATAAAATTCGTCTAGAAATCACATGATGCACACACTCATCACATATTTATAGTAGATAATAGAATCCGAATAAAAGAAAGGTTGAATGTTAATGTCAAAAAATAAGATTAAAATCTCGAAAGCTAGTATCGTTTTTTATGTAGCATCTGTTGTATTTCTGGGAATTGCCGCATTTTATTTCTATATTACGTATGAATCAGTTGTTACCTACAGTCAAAGTGCCAGCTTAGAAATCAAAGATATGCTAAATGCTTATTTCAGCAATTGTGCCCCTTTCTTCGCATATGCTTTTGGTTGCTATGGTATCGGTTTTATTATCTCAAAAATTGGAAATCTAAATCAAATACTTGCATTATGCTTGGATGATGCTATCGCAGAAACCCAGGATCAGGATGTTGTTCCTACACAAACTGAAGAAACTATGCAGGATGTTGAAAGTGATGCAAATCGCGAAATTGCTACCGAAGAAGCCTAATTTCTAACGGTGCGTACTCTTCATAAAATCTTCATATAAAATTAATATTATAATCAAGAAAAAGGAGTATCCTAACAGTATGAATGGAGGGATACCGGATGAAAGAAGTTATCGAAACGTTTTTGCAAGGAAAATTAACAGCATTCTTTTGTATATTGCTGGCACTGCCATTTCTTATTATGATGGTATCCTTATCACGACGCTTTCAGCCCATGCTGATTGAAAAGGATTCCTACAAAAACGAATAGTAAAAAACCTGTATGATCGTGGTATGGCAGAATGACATCTGTGCATATTTACGAAATACAGGTTTTTTCATGTCTTCATTATTTTTCCATCTGTGCAATTACCAGCTCGGCAATCTGAACAGCATTCGTTGCCGCCCCTTTTCTAACTTGATCGCCGCAGCACCAAAAACTTAATGCGTTGGTATGGTTGCTCATATCTTCACGGATACGACCGACAAATACCAAATCTTGATCAGTGGTATCTAATGGCATAGGATATTTTTGATGTTCAGGATCATCAACTAATTTCACACCTGGAGCAGTTTGCAACAAGGCTCTGGCTTTTTCAACGCTGATTTCTTTATCGAATTCAACCATGATTGATTCGGAATGGGAACGATATACCGGAACCCGAACACATGTACAATTCACACAAAGATCAGGATTGTCCATGATCTTTCTTCCTTCATTTTGCATTTTCATTTCTTCACTGGAATATCCCGCTTCATTAAAGCCACCTATTTGAGGAATCAGATTATAGGCAATCTGATATTGGAAAGTAGAAACTTCTACTTCTTTCTCATGGGCGATTGCGCCAACTTGCTGATTCAGTTCTCGAATACCGTTTACCCCGGCTCCAGAAACTGCCTGATACGTTGATACGACCATGCGTTTTGCCTTTGCGTAGCGATGCAGTGGTGCTAAAGCTACCAAAGCAATGATCGTTGCGCAGTTTGGATTGGCGATGATGCCGTTATGTGAGGCAACGGCTTCTGGATTTACTTCTGGTATCACCAATGGTACATTGGGGTCTAAACGATAGGCTGAGCTGTTATCCACAACAACGGCACCAGCTTCTACAGCTTTCGGTAAAAAGCGCTTAGCAATATCATTCTCCGCAGCACCTAACACGATATCGATACCTTGAAAGCTTTGCTCGGTTGTTTCCTCAATGCTATACTCTTTCCCATTGATTTCCATTTTTTTACCGGCACTGCGCTTGCTGGCTAATAAATGTAATTCATTGATGGGAAAGTTTCGTTCCATTAAGATTTTGATCATTTCCTGACCAACGGCACCTGTAGCACCTAAAATAGCCACATTATATGTTCTCATATACAATCCTTCCTTTCTTTCTATCCTATTCAATAACAAAGGAATTGTAGATAGCCGAAATGGTTTTCTCAAAGTCCTTATCTTCTACACCAACAACAATGTTGATTTCATCACTGCCCTGTGCAATCATACGAATGTTGATATTATGCTTACCTAGTACGGCAAACAAACGTCCGGAAATACCGGGGCGATACATCATCTGACGACCAACAGTCGCAATCAAGGCGATGTGGTCAATGACCTTCACATTATCCGGATTGCAGGCTCTTTTGATATCGCCTACAATATCGTAGATGACATCCTTGACATCATCGCTATTTACAACAATACTAAAGGAATCAATGCCACTTGGAATATGTTCAATGGAAATGCGGTAATTTTCAAATACTTCCAATGCACGTCGAATGATACCGACTTCATCGGACATATGATTTTTATAAATAGCTACCACAGTGAAGTTTTTCTTGCCGGCAATTCCGGTAATGATCTGATCAGAATCTTTTTCTTTGATTTCCTCGACGATGATCGTTCCGCCTTCTTTCGGATGATTTGTATTTAAGATATTGATAGGTATATTTTTTTCTTTGACTGGAAAGATGGCTTCTTCATGTAGGACACTGGCACCCATGTAAGACAATTCACGCAATTCGCTATAAGTAATCGTATGAATACGTTTTGGGTGTGTCACGATGCGTGGGTCAGCCATCAAAATGCCGGATACATCTGTCCAATTTTCATACATATCGGCATTTAATAGGCGTGCTAATATAGATCCTGTAATATCACTTCCTCCACGTGCCATTGTTTTTACTGTACCATCTGGCAAAGCACCATAGAACCCTGGAATGACAAAGCAGTCATGGGATTTTAGAAAATTATCCAAACGATATTTTGTGGCATCAAAATCAATCTTGCCATCATAGCGGAAGGTGATGATATCTTTGGCATCAACAAAAGGGAAACCTAAATATTCCGCCATTAATTTTGCGGTCAGATATTCACCACGGCTTACCAGATAATCCGTAGACATCGATTTGCTTAGCTCACTTTGTAACTTAGCCAAATCCTCTTCGATAGGGTATTGTAGTCCTAAATCAGTTTTAATAGAAATAAAGCGTTCTTTAATCAAATCGAACAAGGATAGATAATCTACACTATATTTCAGATGAGCTTCTATCAGATATAATAAATCTGTTACTTTGTTGTCTTTTTTATGCTCTTTGCCACTTGCGCTGACGACAACAAAACGTCTCGCTTCATCACTTTCAATAATATGCTTAACCTTTGCAAACTGTGCGGCATTAGCGACAGATGACCCTCCAAATTTAGCAATCTTTAACATTATAATTCCTCCCTATGATCATGGATGCTTGCCATAAAGGCTGTAGCATCGTGTTTTAAGATTTCTTTCATCAGTTCATGCATATGGGCAACCTCGACATTTTTTACATGTAGATATTTATCAAAGGTACTGCTGTCATAAGATAAATGATGTAACATCGGACGTAAGGACTTATCACAGCGTACAATATAATCACGGTTACACAATGTCGTATCGTACTGCATTTCTTTTTGGAAATGCAAGACGCGATGGGCTTTGCCTTCCAGGATATCAAGGATATCTTGTACTACAGCATTGGCCGTTGCCAGTTTTCCGGCCCCTTGTCCAAAAAACTTTAAATCACCAATCGTATCACCATGCAAGGTAATCAGATTGTAATTATCCATCGTATTTGCTTCCAACTGATTTTCTTTAAATAAAATAGGCTCTACGACACAGCTGTAGGTGTCTTCTTGGCGTTTGGTTTTGGCTATCAGACGAACAGCCATACCTAAGGATTTAAAATACTGGACATCTTCTTTGGTGATGGTGCGGATCCCAAATACCGGAAAGTTATCAGGGACATGATAATCATAGGCAATGGATGCGGAAATACGCAGTTTATTACAAATATCAAAGCCATCGATATCCGCGCTAGGATCAGCTTCGGCATATCCTAAATGTTGTGCTTCCTTTAATACTTCATCAAAGGTTGCCTGGTAACGCTGCATATGATCTAGAATGAAGTTGCTGGTTCCATTAAAAATGCCGTGAATGCGATTGACCTGATCAATACGCAAGGCTTTTTCCAGACCTTGAATCCATGGAATACCACCTCCGGTGCTGGCTTCATAATAGAAGTTTACATCATTTTCACTGGCACATTCATGAAATTCTTTTACATAGGCTGCGACAACCGCTTTGTTTGCCGTGACGACATGTTTTCCGGCCTGTAATGCCTGTAGGATATAAGTATGGGCCGGCTCTAAACCTCCCATGGTTTCTACGACAACATCCAAAGCAGGATCGTTGAGTATGGTTTCAATATCATCACACATATAAGGAAGGGTTTTAGGTTTTCCTTTCCGTATCAGAATGTGTGTTACATGCAAAGCTTTCGTTTCTGGTGTTGTGGCATGCTCAATAATTTCATAAACACCACTGCCGATCGTTCCAAAACCAAGTATTGCTATATTCATGGAAATCCTCCTTTTTAAAATTTTTTGTCTTTTTAATAAAAACACTTGTTTTTATATTGCGAACATTGTATCATAGTAAAATAAGAATTGCAAGATGAAAAAAGGAGAATTAAAGATATGGAAAAAAGGATGCAGAAAATATATACAAGTACTCGTAATAAAGATATAAAGCGGACACCGAAAGAAGCTATCTTAGCTGGTATGGCGGATGATGGCGGTCTATATGTATACGATGGATTGGATGAAGTAAAGCTGCCAATCCGCGATATGATGGAAATGTCGTATGCGCAAATGGCTGAAACTATTCTGTCTGCATTACTTCCGGATTTCACGGAAGAGGAAGTGAAAAAATGTGTACAGGATGCCTATGCCAATCGTTTTGATAACGATGATATTACCCCTCTTCATATTGCCAAAGATGTACCTGTTTTGGAATTGTTCCATGGACCTACCTGTGCTTTTAAAGATGTGGGATTGCGTATGTTGCCACAATTAATGTCAACTGCTATTCAAAGCTGTAAAGGCAAAGATGTGATGATTTTAACAGCAACCAGTGGTGATACGGGAAAAGCTGCTTTGGAAGGCTTTAAAGATGTTGAACATATTGGTATCACAGTGTTCTATCCGGATCATGGTGTCAGCAATATGCAGAAATTACAAATGGTGACAACAAGTGGACAAAATACAAAAGTTTGTGCTATTCAGGGAAACTTTGATGATGCGCAATCGAATGTAAAAAAGATTTTCCAAGATCAAGAGATGAAAGAGCGTCTGAATGAGATGAATACGACATTATCTAGCGCAAACTCAATCAATATCGGCCGTTTGATACCGCAGATCGTTTATTATGTATTTGCTTATAAGGAAATGGTACGCAAAGGTAAGATTCGTTTCGGCGAAGAGATTAATTTCTGTGTACCAACCGGTAATTATGGCAATGTCTTAGCCGGCTATTATGCAAAATGTATGGGACTTCCCGTAAAACGTTTCCTGGTTGCCAGCAATGCCAACCATGTGCTGTATGATTTTTTAACCACGGGTATTTATGATCGTAACCGTTCTTTCTTTAAAACCATATCACCAAGTATGGATATTTTAATTTCCAGTAACCTGGAACGTTTGTTGTATTATAAGAGCGGAAAAGATGCAGACTATATTCATGAACTGATGAAGTCTTTAGAAGAAAAAGGTTCTTATCAGGTACGCAGTGATATATTTAAAGATATTCAAAAAGATTTTTACGGTGGCTATTGTGATGATGAAACATGTGCTGCGATCATGAAGGAGTTTTATGAGGAAAAGGGATATGTATTAGATCCTCATACAGCTGTTGGTTATAAGGTGATGAAGGATTATCAAAAAAATGATGCGACACCTTGTGTCTTACTGGCAACGGCCAGTCCGTATAAATTTGCTCCGGCAGTGGAAAACGCTATTTTCCAACAGAGCAATGAGGATGAATTTGCTTGTATGGAAGAATTACAGCGAAAAAGCGGTGCCCGTATTCCGGATTCTTTATTGTTGCTGCAAGGGGCAAAAATTCGTCATGAGGATGTAATTGATAAAGAGGATATGCGTGATTACGTAGAAAAAACAGTAAAGGAGATGTTCCATGATTAAGGTAATTGTGCCGGCAACCAGTGCTAACTTAGGTGTAGGATATGATTGTTTGGGTTTGGCATTAGATGAATATGCAACTGTTTATTTTGAAGAAATCGCTACAGGATTAGAAATCATAGGCTGTGAAGAAGCTTATTGTAATGAAGATAACTTAATTTACCAAGCCTTTTTAAAGGGGATGCAGTATTTACAGAAAAATTGTACAGGATTGCGCATTACCATGGATACCAACATTCCTTATACAAGAGGATTAGGCAGCAGTGCCACCTGCATCGTTGCCGGATTGGCTGGGGCAAATGCACTAGTAGGAAGTCCTCTTAATAAATATGAGTTATTTGATTTGGCAACACAGATGGAAGGGCACCCGGATAATATTGCACCTGCTATCTTTGGAGGTCTTTGTGTCAGCTTTATGGAAGAAGGAAAGCCGAATATGATTCGCTATGGCATCAAGAAAGATCTGTTGTTTGTCACATTGATTCCTGATTATGAAGTCAATACCAAGGCAGCACGAGAAGTCTTACCAAAACAGATGAGTTATGCGGATGCTACGTATCAGATGGGGCGCTGTGCGGCTTTAGCAAAGGCGATGGAAATCGGTAACCCGCTGATCTTGCGGAAAGCATGTACAGATAAGATGCAGGAACCATATCGCAAGCATCTGATTCCACAATATGAGGATGTAAAAAAACTATGCCAACAACAAGATATGATTACAATGTTCATCAGTGGCAGTGGATCTACGATGATTGCGTTGACACAGGAAGAAACAGATGCGAAGAAACTCATAGAACAAATACAGATGCTATATCCTACATGGGATTGTCGTTTGTTGCATGCGACCTATGATGGCGTACAATGTGAGGTGATATAATGGAAAAATATTATATAGTAGATAGTGCGATTTTACCAGATGTGCTAGATAAAGTTATAGAGGCCCGCAGCCTTTTACAAAACGGGGAAGTCAAACAGGTCAGTGAAGCTGTGAAACGTGTCGGTATCAGTAGAGGCACCTATTATAAATACAAGGATTATGTATTCCTTCCGGATAAAGGAATGAGTGCTCGTAAGGCAGTCATCTCTTTGATGTTGCATCATGATAAAGGTATTCTTTCCGAGGTGCTGAATGTGATGTCAAAAACCAATGCTAATATCTTGACCATTAACCAAAACATTCCGATTCATGGCTGGGCAAGTGTGGTTATTTCCTTTGATATCAGTGAAATGAATTCTGGTATTGATGATTTAATGCAGTTGTTAAATGAATGCCGCGGTGTTTCTAATCTGCACTTACTGGCTGTGGAATAAAGCATTCGCTATCGTATGAAGATAGAACGATGTTGATGGGTTAGAATTAAGTTTATAATCTTTATAGGATCTCTTTGCTATCCTTCCTGTGGTGATTGCATGGTGTGATAGAAGAGATCTTTTTTTATTCGTATGGAGGATACCTTTTGGTAAGAAAACTTATTTTTAAAAAGATCAAAATGCTTTTTCTTTAAAGAAGTCTTTATATTCATAATAGGGATTTTGCACAAAGGTTAACCTTTGATATAAACGAGAAATAAAAATATTTACTATCAATGAAAAGAACTTATCGTTATATAACATGTAGCAGTAAATGTTATATCATTCTTACTGAAGTGAGGAATTACAAGTTTGCTTTTTCATTAAAATATGGTACGATATAATATAGCTAAAATTAAAAAAGAGGGTTGTTTATGAACGTGGTACTTAATAAATTAAATACAATTGCCTCCTATGCAGCAGCAATTTCATTGGTCATCATTTTACTGGTAACCAGTGTCAGTATCAATTGTTTTGATTCTGATTTCTATAAGAGTGAATATAAAACATTGCAAACAGCACAGGATTTAGGCATGACGCAAAAGGACTTGAATCTTGCGACAAATACATTATTAGATTATTTGCAGGATAAGCGTGATAATATCAATGTCGAAATTACCGTGCAGGGTAGTAAGGTAGAGGCCTTTAACAGCAAAGAGGCTGCACATATGGTGGATGTTAGAAGTCTGTATCATTTTGCCCAAATTTTGCGAAACATGGCTTTTGTGATTTTGGTGGTAAGCTGCATTTATCTGCTTGTGCGATTAAAGAAAGGTGCATGGACAGTGTTAAGTATTAATTATATGAAAGCAGCGATTCTATTTGCAATCTTTTTTATCATGCTGGCAGGTTGGGCATATGTTGACTTTGATGCTTTCTGGACAGCATTTCATCATGTGGCATTCCGTAATGATTTATGGCTATTAAATCCTAGTACAGATCTGATGATCAATTTATTCCCGGCAGCCTTCTTCAGTAAGTTGGTATTCCGTATCGTCATGATGTTTGCGATAGGCTTTATAGGCTGTTTTGTGGGGGCTTATATCTATTTGCGTTATCAGTTGAAACATTATCAAGCGGAAACACAGGAGCTTTCTCATGATGCGTAAACAACTGATTTTGGCAAGTGCTTCTCCCAGACGTAAGGAACTCATGCAAGATAGCGGTCTGCCATTTCAAATCATTCCTTCAAAGAAGGAAGAAATTGTACCTCTTCATCTTCCTGCTGCACAGGCAATCGAGCAATTGGCATTACAAAAAGCCAGTGATATCTTTACGCAACATCCAGGTGCAGTTGTCATTGGCTGTGATACGATGGTCATATGGAAAGAGGAAAGATTAGGGAAACCAAAGGATCAAGCAGATGCTTTACGGATGTTAAAAATGCTTAGTAATCAGACACATGAAGTTATAACAGGCGTAGCCTTGTTAAGTAAAACGCATACGATTCTTTTCCATGAAACAACGAAGGTAACATTTTATGATTTGGAGGAGGAGTTGCTTACTGCTTATGTTGCAAGCGATGAACCTTATGATAAAGCAGGAGCTTATGGCATTCAGGGAATGGGAAAGCTGTTGGTAAAAAGCATTGAAGGTGATTATTTTAATGTGGTAGGTTTACCGATTTCCAGAGTATATCGTGAACTTCTACCATTGCTTCATGAGTAGGATGTAAAATAAGCAATAGGAATATCTTATACATAGCATAGATGATTTGAGAAATGTAAAGAAACAATCTTGTAATTTTAGAAAATGAAAAAAATGTGCTTTACCTGTTGAAAATTCTGACGATGCCTATTATAATATAATAGCTTTGAGATAAAGCACATAGTTGCCGACATAGTATAGTGGTAATACAGAGCAATGGTAATGCTCAGCGCGCAGTTCAATTCTGCGTGTCGGCACCAGGTAACAATGCAAACTGTAACATATCTGATTTCTTGGAATGTTACAGTTTTTTTATGTAGAATGAGTAAATGATCAGAACCTAATCATGAGGCATAGGTAAGAATAAGAAAAAAACGTCTTGCGACGTTGTTTATTTCAATGGCGGAGTAGGAGAGATTTGAACTCTCGCGCCAGTTTCCCGACCTATACCCTTAGCAGGGGCACCTCTTCAGCCTCTTGAGTACTACTCCAGTTCTGATTTGCATACATTTCGTTTGCCATAAAAGTATATCATAGTCATTTTTAAAAGTCTAGTCCTAAAATCAAAAAAATAGGCGCTCCTCCTACCTGTTTTCGGCCTTACAAAAAAACAGCCAAACCTTTAAATTTTGAACATTTTCATCACTATTTTACAGATTTCTCATGTTTGTGTCGTATACAAAGGTAGGAGGTGTTCGTATGTATAAAACCATTAAGCTGCGCATTCGTGCAGATCGAGAACGGAAACAAGTATTGCTTGCTTATGAAGATATTTATCACAGTGCTTTACGTAAATATGTATATCAGATGATTTTAGAAGGGAAACCTATACGCTATGATGTCAAACGTATCCATAAAGCGATTCCTAAAGAAAGTAAATGGCAGCTTTATCAGACAGCACGCAATCGCTATGCGTATTTCCTTAAGCATCACGATTGGGAATTTCATAAGTCCAGTATATGGAATCAGCGCAACTTTACTGTTTCGCAAGATACGCTTATCTTATCTTTTGGTAAAGGTTTTATTGTGGAACAGCTCGTAGTAGGGTTAGCATGTGAAAAGGTGGAGTGGGAGAAGGTTAAAGAAGGGATGATTTGTCGTATGGATATTGTTCATGATGAACAGTATTGGTTTGCCAATCTACTGCTACAATTACCGTGAATGGTTTCACTTTATCATCACTTCTTTGATTACCGTCGTAAGAATTATCTTTCATTAGCTATGGGAATACATAATAGAAAGACGTAGCAGCGATTCCTTATGATCGCATAACGCTTTTACGTTCATTCTGTTTCTGATGTACGCTTGTTTTTTAATGGCAAGCTCCTTCTTTATGTGTATGAAAGGGAATGTCTGCCATTATTTGACACGCATGCATTTACATGATAAATTAAATAAGTACCTTTTCATAAGGAGGCAGGCTATGAAAGAAGAAAAAAAGCTTACATCAACATCAGATGTGGATAAGATGAAGGAAAGTGATGAACTGATTCCGGAAGAGAATCTGGAACAGATGATGGAAGAGTTGAAAGAAGAATTAAAGGAAGATCCAGAACCACAACAAGATGGTTCTCTGGAGGATCTTTCATCAGATACCATGGAAACCGTTACGGAGGAAATAGAAACAAAGCCTGAAACGTTAGTAAAATATCGCATTTTCTTTGTTTCTGATATGGATGAAGAAGCGCGTTATTTGCATGAGATGTCTATGAGTGGGTATCACTTTAAAGAAAAAAAGGGCATTCGCTATACCTTCGAACTGGGTGAAGTAAAAAACTACTATTACCATTTAGGCTATTATGAGCATGGTCTGCGTGATGGAGATCGTTATGTGGAGAACTTTAAAGAGGCCGGATGGGAAAGCATTTATCATGAAAAGAGTGAATTTGATGGAATGTTGCATTATTTCCGCACCCTAGAGGAACCCGGTGCGCCTGAACCGGAAATCTATAGTGATCGTAAATCACGTAATGCTTTGTATAAACGACTGTTATCCAGCTGGCGCAATTTGATTACGATGATTGTTATTCTTATGGTTTTCATGTTAGGTATTTTGTTTTTCTTACTAACACATCCAACGATATATCAGGGTATTTTTATGACTATTTTCACAATTGTCGCTATTCTATTGATTGGAACCTTTATCCTTTATTTAACGATTTATATGAAAGTAAAGAAGAAGTTATTAGAGTTTAAATATCAATCATAATATCTTCTGGGTATAGCAAAGATATCAATAAAAATGAAACGTTATCCGACGTTTCTTTTTTTAAGGAAGAGTGCTATACTTTTGTACAAGAGGTACTTATGAAAACAATTTTATGCTTTCTTTTTAGCTTAGGTATATTTTTGCAGGTGGCAATGCTGGTGAATGCCGGGGTGCTGTTTTTATTGTATTTTATACTTCGGCTTTTTCACGTAAGTAAAACACAGATTCTTTCATGGTATAACCGATATCCGAAAACAGCCTTATTTATCACTTCGCTTGTGGCAGAGAGTAGTACACTTATCATATTATTGCCGATTTGCAGAGAATGGTTTGGTTTTATAGGGTATAAGCTTGAGGATGAAACGTTATTGCTATTTGCGTTATTAGAAATCCTGCCATCTTTCTATAAATTTCATAAGGTGAAAGCATTTATCGATTGAGCTTATCTTACCTTCATAGCAGGCAGTTATAATGCAAAAGATGAATCATATGGTATCACTTTTGGGTATATGTTTATGAAAGAGCAAAAAAAAACATCGTATGATGTTTTTTAGCTGCCAATTAAGAAGTCAAGAATATTCCATCCGGCATCTGTTTCGCTCTTGTATAATTCTGTAAAACCGCAACGCGTGCAGGATACGGTTACGAATTTTTTATTCTGAACATCAAATAATTTCGCAAAATTGCCGCCGGTTGCCTGAAACTGGTCGCTTTCATAAGATGTATTCCCACATTTAGGGCAGACAAATTGTTTCTTTTCCATTATAAGAACCTCCTTGAATATAAATATTATAGCATTTATCAATAAGATGGCAAAGATGAAATCATTAAGAAAAAGTAAGGAGTTTTGATTATCAAAAGAATGGCATATAAAAGGAACGATATCTTTTTGATAATCGTTCCATAGTTTTTTTATAACAATTTGGCAAAGAAATTGGTGATCTTATCGAAGAAGTTATCTTTACTTTCTTCTTTTGTGGCTTTCTTTTCTGTTTCTACTTTCTTCTCATGTTTTAGTTCTTCTGTCTTATAAATGAATTTTACTTTTGCTGTACTCTTTGTAGGGGCACCTGCAAAGGTATGCTCATTTTCAGCTTCTTTGACGATTTCATTTTTAATAGATAGCAGCTGATTCAGATCGCTCATAGATACATTGACTTCATGTTTCATTTTATCAATGCCATCCATTTTAAAGGTTTGCATACCTTTGTTTAATTCACCTGTTTTTTCGGCTAATGTGGTTGTAGCAGCGTGCAGCTGTTTTGCCCCTTTGCTAAGAGCTGTTGAACCATTTTGCAGCTTAGTAACGCCGGCATTGGCTGTTGTTAAGCCATTTACTAAGGTTTTTGATCCATTATATAATTGCGAAGCACCGCTGCTGGCAGATACCATGTTTGTATTTAAAGTCTTAATTCCGGTTTTTAATTCACCTAAATTGGCAGTTGCTGTTTTTAATTGACTGGTGCCGGCAGCTAGGGTAGCTGCACCTTCTGCAGCATCTTTCATACTATCCTGCAGCGTACCTAAATCAGTCAGCGTTGTTTTTACTAAAGTAACTGCACCGTTTAATTGAGTGGCGGCGGTATTTAATTCCGGTGCTTTTTCAGACAGCTTTGCACTTCCTAACGCAGCCGCTGCACTCAGATTACTAACATTGTGACCAGCACCATCAGCATCGCCATATAAAGCATTTTGAACACCGGAAGCATAACCTTCGGCATAAGTTGTATCTGTACAAATAGCTTTGAGTGCGTTGATTTGTTCCTGTGTCATATTTGACTTGGTTGGATCAGCGTTTTGAGCATAGAGGGTACAAGCTGTTGTCTTGGCAGCTGTTGTTTTAGCGGTTGCTTGTGCACTGGCTGCTTTCAGAGTGTCGTCATTCACAATGGTATTAATGCCTTGTATTGCCGTGTTAAGTTTCAAAGCACTATTCGCTAGTTCCGTCAATTGTGTAGGATAGGCGGCTAAATCATCTACTAATGTCTGCATCTTTTTTAAATCTACTGCCTGAATCTTGGTGTTGCCTTCACGCAAACCGGTGGATAATGTCTGCATGCCATCATTCAACTCAGATATACTGGTGACTAAGGTTGGCAGATCTTTTGTGGCAGTGGTCAGTTTTTTGGTGCCATCTTTGGCAAGAGAAAGGCCATTGCTTAAATTTTTCAAGTTGGCAGATAATTCTTTAGAACCTTTGGTTAATTTTGTAGTACCACTCTTTAAGTCATTTACACCAGTGCTTAAAGCCGGAATACTATTTACCATTTCTTTAACCTTGCTGTTTAAGGTGGCTGTGCCTTCAGCAAGCTGACTGGTTCCATTTGCTAACTTAACACTTGCCTCACTCAACTGATCAATGCCATCCAGTAATTCATCAAGTGAATTAATATCTTTCAATTTATCAAGAGGAACTTCCGGTGTTAAGGCAATCATGATAGGCCCCATCTCAAAGTCCTTTGTTTCACACTTGATGACGTATTCATCTTGGATTTTTAAGCCTTTGGTATCGTTAATACCACTACTTTTTAAGGTGTCTTCCAATCCTGGCAAAGCAACGATACCAACCATTTGATTATTGCCTTCATTCAAAATTTTTCCATTTTCACAAGTGACGTTGGAAAAGTGATCTGTGGACAGATCAATGACGCCGGCACCGATATATAAAGGATGAATATTGGTTGTTTTGCCATTGATATTCACCTGACGTGTCTGTGTGTTTTTCATGGTTATATGAATTTCCAATGGACCGCTTTTTCCAATGAGATCTTTACCATCTATTGCTTGACCATTTAGTTTATAGGTGACATTTACCTTTACTGGCAATTGTTTCGTTGTTTTTCCTTCATAATACACATCATTGCCATCAACATTCCATGTATAGGTATTTCCTTTCACAGAGGGCTGATCATCACTTTTTACATTCTTGACATCTTTAAGATCAAGTGATTCTTTAATGTTTTTAATACCATGATCATTATGCAGCCAGCTGCTTACGATTTCTTCATCAACACTTCCATCTGGATGCAACATCGCATAGACCGTTTCATCCTTTGTTGTTTGTGTATCATCGCCATCTTTGGCATACAGTGTTGTCATACAAGTATTTGCCATCATCAGACTCAATGCGGCACAAGTAACTGTTTTTACATTTTTTTTCATGTTCCTCAACCTCTTTCTTTCCTTATTTATTTCAAATTGGCTTTTGGCCAACCTTTTGTTGTTTTTTCAATCGCTTTATGGAAGATAATCAACAAGGCAGGCAATACCAGAAGAATTACCAGCATAGAGATAACAGCGCCTCGTGAAATCAGCGTACACAAGCTCTTGATCAGATCCATCTTCGCGATGAAGGATACACCGATACAGGCTGCGAAGAAGGATAAACCGGATGTGATAATACTTGGGGCCGATTTGGCTGCGGCTTCACGCGCTGCTTCAATGACCGGTTTGCCATTACTTAATTCTTCTTTATAACGCGTTGTCATCAAAATTGCATAATCAACCGTAGCACCTAATTGAATCGTTCCGATAACGATGCTGGCAATGAATGGCAACACACTACCGGTAAAGTATGGAATACCCATATTGATACAGATAGCAAATTCAATCGACGCAACGAGGATTACTGGCAATGCTAAAGATTTAAAGGTAATTACAATAATTAAGAAAATAGCTAATACGGATAGGATATTAACCATCTTAAAGTCAATATCCGTTGTTGTGATCAAGTCTCGCGTTAAGCTTCCTTCACCAGCAATCACGGCATGTTTATCATATTTGTGCATGATGTTGTCAATCTTATCTAACTGTTCGTTTTCTTCATCCGTAGCCGCACGATACGTTGAGTTGACCAAGATCATTTTTTTACCGCCATTATTTAAAATGGTTTTAACGGCTTCCGGCTCTAATTGTGTCGGAATTCTTCCGCCAATCAGACTCTCATAGGAAACGACACTGTAAACACCGTTTAGTTTTTCCACTTCATCACAGATTTCTTTAATCTGATAGTTTTCTAAATTTTCATCCACCAGTAAGAAATGGGTGGTTGTCATATGGAACTGATCCTTTAATTTATTTGTCCCAATGATGCTGGCAAAATCCTGTGGCATGTTGGCACTCAAATCATAATAGACTTTGGTATGATTTTGTGCATACCCCATCGGAATGAACAAGACTAAGAAAATTACCAGAATGCCTTTATAATGCTTTGTTAAGAAAGCAGGCAATTTCTTAGGTTCCTTCAAGATGATTGGATGTTTCCATTTTTCAATATACTTATCAAAACGCATTAACAGCGATGGCAGGATGATGATCGTGGATAAGACACCAAAGATAACACCTTTTGCCATGACAATACCAATATCTTTTCCTAAGGTCAGTTGCATGGCACATAATGCTAAGAAACCGGCAATGGTTGTAACTGAAGATGAGGTGATAGAAGTAAAGGTTGCCTGAATCGCATTTGACATTGCTTCATCACGATTGCTTGTTTTATTCTTTTCTTCCTGATAACGATGCAACAGGAAGATAGAGTAGTCCATGGTAACACCTAACTGTAAGACAAGCGCTAAGGCTTTTGTGATATAAGAAACTTCGCCGAGGAATACATTAGTACCAAAGTTATAAGCAACTGGGAAAGCAATTCCCAAGACGAAGATAAAGGGGGCAATGGATGACTCCAATCCCATAAATAAGACAATGACACACAAGATGATGGCCGTGACTCCATACAATGGTGTTTCTTTTTCACTTAAATCCTTAATATCTTCGGATACGGCAGAGAAACCACCCAAATAGCACTGCTTTTCACTATAACCTTTGATCTTATGAATGGCATCCATCGTTCTTTGCGATGCGCCATCTTCCTCAAAGGTGATAACCATCAGAGTTCCTTTATCCGAATATAACATGTCTTTGACATCTTTTGGCAAGACCTCCTTCGGGATACTGATATCTAAGATATCGCCTCGCCATAAGACATCCTTTACACCATCAATGCTTTGAATCTCTTTCTTTAATTCCGCAACGTTTTTATCCGGCATATTTTCTACTACCAGCATACCGGTGCTGGCAAGGTTGAAATCATCTGATAATGATTTTTGTCCTTTCATGGATTCTACATCCTTTGGCAGATAACTCAATAAGTCATAATTGACTTTGGTACGTGCATAACCGATCGCACTTGGAATCAGCAGCAGTACCGCAATTAACAGAATCAGATTTCTTTTTCTAACAATGAAATCAGATAACTTCTTCATACCTCCACGCTCCTATCTTTCTTTTAAGATCGTTTGATCATTTTGCGAATCGTCGTATATAGCATCGGTTTTAAATTGTCGATGCTATCCGGCTGTTTTAATACAATAGAGGAATAACATACGGTTGAAACAAGCTCTAGAATCATAAAAATCAGTTGATAGGCTTCCTGTTCTTGATAACCTAAACTGATTAAATAGCTGAGAAAATCCTCCAGATGATTCACGACCTCATATTCATCATCGCCAAGCTTACCGCCGATGACGCTCCAAGATAGATTTTTCTGGATCATCTTAATGCTGCTGGGATTGGCTTTGAAAAATTCAATGACATAATCTACAAGAAAGATCAATTCTTCGATCTTATCATCAATCTGTTCCTCTTTGGCTTTCATTAATGCTTCATCAATGATGGAAGAGCTTTTCTTCACGATTAGATGATTGATAAGTTGTACCTTATCATGAAAGTAAAGATAGAAAGTGCCCTTTGCTACATGAGCATCCTGGACAATTTGATCGATGGATATGCGGTTAAAATCCTCTTTCGCAAATAGGCGCAAGGCAGCTTCTTCAATCCTGCGGCGTTTCTCATTCTTATTCATCAGAACCTTGTTTCGCATATAGTTACACCTCTTTTCCTGAATGACTTTAAGTCATTTTTTTATGACCGTGAAAAGGATATGGCAAAAATGACGAACAGTCAATATTTTATATGCAGTAGAAAAAGAAGTTCTTTAGACAGTTCTTTTTATTTGTCTAAATACTATGCGTGAAAGGGGTTTCTGGTTATAAAAGGTGAAAACGATACTAGCGTAAATAAGAAATATATTAGTTCTTAAAAAAATGAAATACGTTATGGCGATGAAAGGAGAATAGATGGTTGTGCGTGAATATATACAATAAGTTATTATGATGGTTGTTAAAGAAAGCATATTGGTAGATGAAGGTATTTGCTGATATAGATTTGAAAATTGTATCGACATTGGTGATTTCGGTTAGCTTTTCGGTAATAAAAGTTATTTGAAAATTACGCAGCACGTGATTTGTTTGTTATGATGGTACATAAAGAATAAGACATTATACGGTAAGCTTTATTCTTGAAGGAGGGAATATCATGGAGGATATCATCGTCACAAAAGATTTAACAAAGGAATACAGAGGATATAAAGCAAATCATGCGATATCGATGTGTGTAAAAAAAGGGAGTATTTATGGGTTGATTGGGCGAAACGGCGCCGGTAAGACAACATTCATGCGAATGCTGTTGGGGTTAAGTAAACCAACCAAGGGAGAAATTCAGCTATTTGGTAAAAAGGGTAAAGAAATGAATCAGGAACGAAGCCGTATCGGTTCCATCATAGAAACACCTGCTTTTATAACCAGACTTTCTGCATATGATAATTTAATGTTGCGTGCTGATTTGTTAGGGTTAAAGGATAAAAAGAAAGCCATCCTGAGGCGTTAAAAAAGGTTGGCTTATATGAAAAACGCGGACAGAAAGTGAAAGGTTTTTCGCTAGGAATGCGGCAGAGTTTAGGTATTGCTTGCGCTATCTTAGGAGAACCGGAATTATTAATTTTAGATGAGCCCATCAATGGCTTAGATCCGATTGCGATTGCGAATGTGCGTAAGATTTTATTGGATCTGAATAAAAAAGGTACGACCATTATTATTTCCAGTCATATCTTGGGGGAAATGGAAAAGGTCGCCACATGTTATGGGTTTATCGTGGAAGGTAAGTTAGTAAAAGAAATCAGTGAAGAAGAAGTCAAAAACAACAAAGTAGATTTAGAAAAATTCTTCATTAAAATTGCCGGAGGTGAGTTAGATGCATAAGGTAGTAAAGGCGGAGTTATTTAAGCTAAAACGTAATAAAGCATATTGGTTTATCTTATTGTTATCCTTTGGTATTTATCTGGCTTTAGGTCTTATGACGGATGAGAAAATCAGCTTTCAAGATGCGATTGCTTCCTCAGCAAGCATTGTACCTTTGTTTAGTGCGCTTGTTGCCATCAGTGTAGCCCAGGCCGATTATAACGATGGAACAATGAAAAATGTCGTTAGTACTGGAATCAGTCGAACCAGCATTTATATAGGGAAATTATTGGCTGCCTATATTGGCTGTATGGGAATCTTTTTGATTGAAGCCATCATGTCGGTAGGCTTCAGTGTGTATGGCGGAGCAACGGTAACAATGGATGCTTTCTTTATCATTAAAGCTGTGTTGTTACAGGCCGTAGTCGTATTGAACTATACAGTTATCTTCTTTTTATTGGGAAGTATTATACATAGCGCCGCGTTAGCTGTATCTTTATCCTTTGCATATTATTTGTTTGGAGCTTTTGCCTTTGGTTATGTTGGAAGCTTTTTACATATCAGTGGACTTGCCGATTATGAATTAGGCAGCGTTGCTACGGCAATCGAACAAGTAAATGTTAATACAGTGACAATGTTGCATTTAGGAATCGTAACGATTATTATACTTTTCTTCGCATATATCGGAGCTTTCTGTTTCAATCGACAAGAAATCAAGTAACTGTTTTTCACCAAGATACTTTAAAAAGGAAAATCCCTTTTGTGATGTTTGACTTCACAGAAGGGATTTTGTTTTATAAGAGGAAACCTTACGATAGTGATCCTGTCGAGCATAGTTAGCATATATCATGAAACTAGCACATATCATGAAATTGGTGGGTGTTTATGAATGGATGAAAAAGAGTATTTGTATTTACAGCTTTACAGCATATGCATCTTATAGCTGTTGATGGCGAAATATCACCATGGCACTAGATAAAGAAATGCCAATCAAAAGTAGGGCAAGAAGAATAGGCACTAGATAATCGGCTGGAAGACTTTGTCCTTGTAGTAAAGAGATAGAATTTGTTATAAGAATAGCAGGCTGTATTTCCTGTAACGGAGGAAATAAAGACATGCCCATACAAATAAGGAAGAACCCTCCTGTACATAATAAAGAGCCGATGCTTGTTTTCGTAAGTACACCACCTAATAATAACAATGCCAACAGCAAGCAACCAAACAACCATATACAAAAGATGCCTAACAATAAGTGTGGCACATTTGTCAAAGGCCAAAACATGAAGTTATACAGATATGTGACAAGAAAGCTAATGCCATAACAACATGTCCATACTAGTAAAGCACTGCTGTACTTCGCTAATAGAATGGTGGTTCTGGATAAACCTTTTGTTAATAGATGAATCAATGTTCCTTTTTGCAATTCATTAGAAATCATGGTGCTAAAAACAATTAATAGGATGATGATACCAATTTGCGAAATGTTTTTATAAAACTGCGCCCATGAATCCATCACCTCAGGTTGTGGTAATTGTATTTGGATGCCATCTGGTAAAAGACTTGCCGCTACTTCAGGAAGATACCGCGCACTGATAGGGTTCAGAAATCCTAAAGCCAGAAACACCATCATAAGTACAAAGAGCTTGTAGCTGCGTAGATAGTCGTAAAATTCTTTCTTTAAAAAAGCTAGATAGGCATTCATTTTACCACCTCCATATATAGGGATTCCAAGGTAGGTTCAACGATTTCCATACGGCGCAAGGAAAGTTTTTGCTGCAATAATTCCTGATGAAGCTTGCTTTGCAGCTGTGACATATTATCATGTGTGATCTGCAATTCTGTATCCGTACAAATTTTGGTGCTAAACTGTGTTTTGGAAAGAAAATGCTGCATGGATTCAGGATTCATGAATTCTAGTTGCATCCTATTACTGGCCTTTTCCTTGATGGATTGCATACTGCCATGTCGTTGGATAATGCCATCATGAAGAATAGCGTAGGAATCACAGACACGCTCTACATCGCTTAAGATATGAGTGGAAAAAATAATGGTTGTATGATCCTTAATTTGTGTTAGTATGGATAGGATATCCTTACGTCCGATGGGATCTAAGGCAGACGTCGGTTCATCCGCAATAAGCAAATCCGGTTCATTCAACAGAGCTTGTGCAATGCCAAGACGTTGTTTCATACCGCGAGAAAATGTTGCGATACGCTTCTTGCGACTTTGCCATAAACCAGTCAATGTTAAGAGCTCTTCACTTTTTCTTTTACAATCTGCGGAAGGCATATGTGTGATTGATGCACAGAGCTGTAAATACTCATAAGGGGTTAAATAATCATAAAAGGCAGGAACATCACTCAGATAACCGATATGGCGGTTGGCTTTTGTATCACCAAAGCTTACCGTTTCTTGGCAAACTTGAATCTCACCGGCATCCCTTGGCAACAAACCTAATATAAGTTTCATAGTAGTTGTTTTACCGGCCCCATTTTGTCCGATAAAACCTAAAATACTATGTGCAGGGACGCAGAAGTCCACCCCTTTTAAGACGTCATGAGAGCCGAAGGTTTTTCTTACTTGATGAAGTTCCAATACATTCATCATTCTTCACCTCTTCCGAATACGAAATAGATAATTGGCCCGAAAAATTGTAGTAATAAGACAACGAAAATCCAGATATATCGATTACCAAAACGATAATGAGGGTGACGTAGAACATGAAATAATGCACTAAAGGCTAAGATCAATTCAATGATGATTAAAGGTAAAAGCAGTGGTAAATGATCAATTAAGGTCTGCATGTGGTTTCCTCCTTTTTCTGCAGTAAAATGCGGATACAATGTTGAAAACGGGGATCGTTTTTCATAGGTTGAAATTCTGGTAACTCGTTGATAATCTGCAATAGCGATTCAATGACAATCGTGCGATTGCGTGGCGGCTGCGTATCTAAGGCAATCTCTTTCAGCCAACTGTTTAATTCGGTGAAATAATCGTCTTGATTCTGTAATTTATCCATATTCGTTGTAGCAAGGATATCAGCCGAATGTGTCAATTCCTTAAAAGCTTCTTCGTAAAGGTGATGATGAGCATATACCTGTGCGATGGCAAGAAGGGATTGAAAGGCTGTATATGGATGGATATGCGATATCTGATACAGTTCCAAAAGACTTTTTACTTTCGCAATGGTTTTTTCGCATGCTGTTAAATCATCTATTCTCAGCATCATAAAAGAGATGGAATCTTGAATTAGAAACAACAAATGCTGGTAGGCAGATGTCTGCAAAATACGATACGCTTGTTCCATATTTCCCAATTTCTGATGACAAGCGGCAGTAAGTTCACTGTCTTGCGCAATCGGACGTGGGATTTCTCCTAACAGCTGTAAGGCATCCATGGGTTTATCGCTGGCAATGTATGCCATAATTTCCAAGGTGAGAGTTTCTTTTGTCAAGGTCGGATCCTTACATTCTTTTTCTACATAGTGACAAAGTTTTAAAGCCTCATCTAAGATCTTTGCAGGATCTTTAAATAATGTGGCATGATTCAAATACAAAACAATCATCTTATATAAGAAAGGGAAACATGCGTGGTACGTATGCAACAATTCTTCACAATGCTTCAAAGCCTCATCACTGTCGTGGGCGATTTCATCAGATAATTGATGATAGAGTTCAACAATAGCTTCTTGTGTTAACTGTGGCTCATATCCCATGAGTTCATCCACAGTGACATTGAATAGAGTGGCAAGTTGAGGAAGAAAAATGATATCCGGATAGGATGTGTTGGTTTCCCATTTTGAAACAGAAGATTTACTGACGCCGATCCAGTTGGCTAATTGATCTTGTGTGATGTTGGCTTTTCTGCGTAAGGCAGCGATATTTTCTCCAAGTTTTAGTGGTTTCATAAATTCTAACCTTCTTTCTTGGTTTCATTATAAGTGGAAGATAGGTATAAAACAATGGATTGTGTCGCAACAATAAGAAGAAAAGTTGCTTAATAGGAAACTTAGCGAAATGATTGATCGTTGTGATGCAGGTGGAATACGTAAGATTATAGTACAGATAATAGTGCTATTTTTAAAATATATCTTGCATGATTAGTTGTTTTATGGTAATATATGAATCACCGATGGAGGTTTAGCTCAGTTGGGAGAGCGTCTGCCTTACAAGCAGAGGGTCGGGGGTTCAAGTCCCTCAACCTCCACCATAAATAAACAACCCACGGCACTGCTTGAATGGCAGCGCTTTTTTAATATCGAAACCTCCATCAGCAAATAGGGAACTAAAGATCGAATGAGAAAAATAATATGAGTTTGTACATAGCTCAGAATAAACAACCCACGGCACTGCTTGAATGGAGCGCTTTTTTAATATTGAAACCTCCAACAGCAAATAGGGAACTAAAGATCGAATGAGAAAAATAACATAAGTTTGTACATAAGCTTAGGATAAACAACCTATGGCAGTGCTTTTTTAAAACCAGCCAAATGGGAACAAATTATGATATCATAATACTAAAAGAAAGAGGTGTGTTATATGGCAAAGATACTTTATGATGCAAATTATGATAAAGAACTTGTCGCAAAACGCAATCAATGTCATGATCTGTGTCACCAATATAATCAGCTACTGCCTACAGCTGTGGAAGAACGTAAGAAAGTCTTACAAGCTATCATAGGGGAAATGGAAGATGACCTAATTATTGAACAACCATTTTATTGTGATTATGGGACCAATATCCGCTTAGGGAAACAAGTGTATTTGAATATGCATACCATCATGCTGGATGCTGCTGAAATACATGTAGAAGATCATGTGTTTGTGGGCCCAAACTGTGCTTTCTATACAGCGGGTCATCCTTTCTCTATAGAAGATCGTCGAGCAGGTTTAGAGTATGCTTTGCCTATACATGTTGAAGAAGATGTTTGGATTGGTGGCAATACGGTAGTAATGGCAGGAGTCACGATAGGAAAAGGTAGTGTGATTGGGGCAGGCAGCGTAGTCACAAAAGATATTCCACCATATGTATTAGCCGCTGGAAATCCATGTCGCATCATTCGTTCTATAAAAGAAGAAGCAAAAATAAAAAGCGATTGCCAATAACTTGTGACAATCGCTTTTTTTACGCTTAACTGAAAGCTACTATACGCTACAGCCTTCTGATTTGCTTATGAAATATTAGAGAAATACTCTCTTTATCCCACTTATTGTTTGTCTAATTGTTCTTGAAGATACGCAGCGGTTGCTTCATCCGCAAATTTCAGCAGATGAAGATAATTGTTCTTGGTGATGTATTCAGTTATTCCCACATTCTCATAAGTCTTTTTCAATAATAAGGAATACAAAGGCTGGTCATCGGCTTCATGCAGATGAGCGCTGATTTCCATAAAGTAGAAATCCTGATATTCCAAGGAGATGAAATCAAAGATTTCTTCTAGATTATTACATGCAAACAGCTGTTCCTTTAGTTCTGGAGTCTTATATGTTTCCCAATCCTCTTTGTTGGTAAATGTTATATTTTGAAAAGGGAAGACATAGGTTGTATGATCATCTTTTTTCGTTTTTATATCCCCATAGCTTAGGGTATATCTCCATAAGAATTCTTTGTGGTTTTGCAGATCTAACATAGCCATTCCTTCTTTCTTTCTCATACACTTCCTTTATTATAAAGAAATTCATGATACTATACAAGTGAGTTCTTTATGAGGGATAGAAAATGAAATGATGTATATTGGATAGATAAGAATATTTTATCTTATGAAAATATTTCCTTATTTGTCCTTTTTCTTGATGTATGCTAAGATATCGAGGTATGACACTATGGAGGTAAAGTAAGTGAAAGATGCGTTAAGAGAGGAATTGCGTGAAGAGATACGATTGTTTCATGAACAGACACAGCAATTTATAAATAAGCAAATCAGCGTGAAGGATTTTAAAGGATTCAGCGGTGGTTTTGGCAGTTATGCACAGCGTGGTGCACAGACGTTTATGTTACGTCTGCGTATGAACCAAGGGGTAGTAACGAAGGATAAATTAAAGTTTTTATGTGATACCAGTGAACAGCACGGTGTTACCAAACTGCATTTTACAACTTGTCAGACGATTCAGATGCATGATTTAAGTGGAACTGAGATTCCCTATATCATGTCAGATGCTTTGGATCATGATATTGTATGTCGTGGCGGCGGTGGTGATTTTCCACGTAATGTTATGTGTTCACCACTTAGTGGTGTAGATCCGGATGAGTATTTTGATGTACGCCCTTATGCGGAATGTGTTGGGGATTATTTATTAAGCATTGTTAATAAGTTTACCTTGCCAAGAAAGCTAAAGGTAGCTTTCAGTAGTTCGGATAAGAATGAAACCCATGCCAATTTCCGTGATTTAGGATTTTGTGCAAATGCCGACCATACTTTTGATGTGTATTGTGCCGGAGGCTTGGGAAATAATCCTCGCATGGGTGTGAAGGTTGGTCATCATGTACAGCCGGATACGATTCTGTTTTATGTATCTGCCATGGTGTTGATGTTTATGGAACATGGCGATTATGTAAACCGTGCGAAAGCAAGAACACGATATTTACAGGATACACTTGGGGTAGATGGATTGGTTCAGGATTATCAGGATAAGGTAGAAAAGGCGTTGCGCGGGGAAAATTTGATGGTACATATTGAAGAACCTGTGCTAAAGAAAACAGGGGATAAAACACTGTCCGATCGTCGTGTGATTGCCCAGAAACAACAGGGGTTATATGCTGTGTATTATCATCCACTTGGCGGCTGTCTGGCACCTCAGAAATTACGTCAGATCTATGAAACTATCAAGGACATGGAAGATGTAGAATTGCGTATCACCCCACAACAAGGAGTTTATATCATCAATTGTACAGCTGATGAGGCGAAAGCGGTGCTGGCTATCACAGAGGATGGAGCACGCAATCGTTTTGAGGAAAGTGTTTCTTGCATTGGCGCATCCATATGTCAGGTAGGCTTGCGTGATTCTCAAGGTACTTTACGTGAAGCTATCATGTACTTTAGAGAAAAGGACTATCCTGCAGATGTCTTACCGCGTATCTTTATCTCCGGTTGTACCAGTTCTTGTGGAACCAATCAAATCGGAGCTATTGGTTTTCAGGGTACAGTCAAGGTGATTGATAAAAAGCCATATCCGGCTTTTCAAGTAAGTTTGTATGGGAATGATCATGCCAAAGATACCCGGTTTGGGGATATAGTAGGTGCTGTATTGGCAGATGATCTTTGTTTGTTTTTACAGGCGATTGCCGATCATGTCAGTGCGCATGGTGAATCTTATGAGGCATGGATTGCCCATAACGCTGATGAAATGGAAGCCATTTTAAAGAAGTATATCAAATAGATTAAAACAAAGAATATATAAAATAGGGTAAAAGTGTTTTTTGAATTAAGAAATGGTATCAAGTATTTTAACTTCATGCATATAAAAAGATGATGTAGATCCTACTCCCTAAACGGGGAAGACAGGAAACACCATCTTTTTTATTCTAGCAATCGTTTAGATTTCTTAACGAAGTAAGGGCAGACTTCCACTTAAACGGTTAATGCTTTTCTTAGGGCCTAACAAAGCAATTCCATAATATTCGATGGTTTCTTGTGTAGCCTTTTTCATCTTTTGAATATAGTCGTCATAGTCTAAACAACTTTGGGCAATGTTGGTAAAGTCAACGAAATAAACATCTTCCATCGTTTGGACCTTTTGGTAGATCGAAGCTAAAGTTTCCTGGTTGGCTTTAAGAATGGGCAGTGGGTACTGCACAATGCCGGGATGTTTTCCCTCAGTGCTATCATAAACATCCTCACGCGCTAATGTCGGCGCATGTTTACCTAAGGATACGCCAAGAATAGCCGCTGTATTGGCCATGATGCCAAGGGGCAAATCTTCCCATAAGATACATACACTTTTAATTTCCATAATGTTTTTTTGTATACGATCTATCTTGTAAAGCTATCGTATACTTACTCCTTCCTTTTATTACTTTTATATAATGTATTTCATAAGATTAGCAGATGTCTTTTGGGACACTTGTTTTTGCTTGTTTATGAATAGGTAATGCAGTGCTTTCTTTCTTTTGCAAATCTTGTGATAAAAATAAGCCGCATATAGTAAAGATGATTCCTATCAGTTTTTTCATACTGATGGATTCTTGTAAGATAAGAAAAGATGTTAATGCGGTAATGACAGGTACTAAGTAAATATAGACACTTGTCTGTATAGAACCTAAAATAGATACTGCCTTGTTCCAGGTCACAAAGCATAATGCCGAGGCACCAAAGCCTAAAAATAGTAAATTGCCGATTACAGGCCAACCACCATGCCAGATTTGTGAAACGTGAAAGGTATCTTGCGTTAGAATGATTGGTATCATGAAGAGTAAACCATAAAAGAAGGTTCTGCGTGTTATGCCAATGGTTGTCATATGAAAAGTAGAAAGTTTGCGACAGAGCAGAGAATAGATGGACCAAACAAGAGCTGCTAGCAAAGCCAATACATCGCCATAAGGATGAAAGGATACATCGGCATTATCCGGTATGCTGATAAGTAAGATACCAAGCATTGCCAAAGCAAATCCTATATAAAAGAAGCGCCCTTTGGAGGATTCCTTCATGATCTTTGAGCTTAAGAAAGCAGTAAAAAAAGGAGCAATCGAGATAATGACGCCGACATTGGTCGTTTGTGTATACAGCAAAGCGATATTTTCTAACAGATAATATAAGGTAATTCCGCAAAGCCCGGCACCTGCAAACCATCGTTCCAGTTTTTTATCTTCTAGTGTACAACGATGCGGATACATGATCCATAGCGTGAGATAGCCAATCACAAAGCGGGTAAATAAAATCTGTAAAGGGGTCATGTCGGTTAATAAAATTTTAGTTGAGATAAAGGTAGTGCCCCATATGAAAATGGTGAGAAAGGCACATAGATGTCCTTGTTTTCGATTATTCGTCATGCATAGCTCCTTTCAGGAAGATACGCTGGTATTGTTTTGGTGTCAGTCCGATAAACATTTTAAAAAAATTGGTAAAATGACTCTGATCACTAAAACCGGCTGCCATTGCGGCATCTTTTAAAGAGAGTCCTTTTTCTAACATCTTTTTTGCCTGATGAATACGAACAGTTTGTAAATAGCGATAACAGGATACTCCGGTTTGTCGAGTAAAGGCATTTAATAAATAAGATTTACTGAAATGCGATAGTTCGCTTAGCGTTTGCAGTGTAATGTTTTCTGCATAATGTTCTTCCATATATGCGCATAATTTTTGTATTGGTTCCTCTAGCGGTGCATCTTCTTTTTCTATTTCCATATAGTTTTCCATGAGTGGCTGCATCAAAAAGTATAATGCTTCTTCTTTCTCTAGAGTACAAGCCTGTTCCATGATTGCCTGATAAAGTGAGGATAACTGCTGGGTATATTCACAGTTTTTAATAAGCGGTGTCGTGAAATGAGGAAGCTGCTTTGTTTGAAAGAGCTCTTCCATGATCGTTTGCATGACCTCGGGCTGAATATTAACAGCTCGATAATCCAAAATGGAATCATCAAGTGGAGCGCAATGATGATTATCTAATGGATTGAATAAGATCATATCGCCTTTTTCACATACATATTCTTTATGACGGCACCACATCTGACGCTTGCCGCCTTCAATAAAGCCAATGACATAATACGGATGAAAATGGTTTGGAAACTTTTGCACAATGCCATGCAGCTGATAAGCTTCAATTTGCAAATCATTATCAAACCATACTTCACGGTGTTCCTTTTCCATAGAATACTTCCTTTCCAATGTCCTTATTTTATCATGAAGCGATAAGTATTTCTTGTAGGATATCACATAAATGCCATTTTGGCATAAAGAAAAGAGCCATTCCATAAAACGGCTCTTTTCAATGTTAAACATTACTTTTGAAACTGTGGTAAATAAGCTTTATGTGCTTCTAACAATTCATCGATGACCACATTGGCCAGTTCATCACTTGGACATAGAGGGTTCATATTTAATGCGGTCACTGCCAAATCACGGTTCCCTGTGACAGCAGCTTCAACGACCATGCGTTCAAACGACTTCATCATTTGTACATAACCATTAATGGTACATTTTAATTCACCGGTTGCGATAGGTTTAGGACCATCCGCGGTTATCCGACAGGCTACTTCAACAGCACTGTCATGAGGCAGATTGCTTATCGCTCCGTTGTTTCTTACATCTACGTACTGAATATCACCGGTATCATTATAAATAGACTGAATTAAGTTGCATGCGGCATCAGAATATCTAGCACCGCCACGTTGTTCCAGCTGTTTCGGTTTGACATCTAGTTCTTGATGGCTGTACAGGGCAAAGAGTTCTTTTTCAACCTGTGATACAACTTCGCCACGCACCGTACCTTCTTTCCATTGTTCCAGCTCTTCGTCCAGCTGTTCCTTTGTAAAGAAATAGTAATTATGATAGGGACATGGTATGGCATGTAAACCGCGTATAAAGGAAGGAGAATATGGCAAAGAGATAAAGTTTTTCATTGCAAGCGTATCTTCAGCAGTCACATTTGCATACTTTTCCACGATAGTATCCATGACAGAACTGCCATCGACAAAAACATCAGTCGCAAAGATAAAATGATTTACACCTTGTAACTCTAAGGTTACACGGTTTTCTTCAACACCGAGAATCTTGGCAATGCCAGCAACCATATTCACAGGAACATTGCATAAGCCAATCACCTTTTTAAAATCAGTATAGCGCAGTATGGCTTCAGTGACCATACCGGCAGGATTGGTAAAGTTGATCATCCATGCATTTGGGCATAGTTTCTGCATATCTTTGACAATGTCAAGAATGACGGGAATCGTACGGAAAGCTTTAAACATACCGCCGGCACCATTGGTTTCTTGACCAATCATACCATGCGATAATGGGATTCGCTCATCCTCCACGCGTGCAGGAAGACGACCGATACGCATTTGTGTTGTTACAAAGTCAGCATCCTTTAAGGCTTCTTGACGATCATAACTGAGAATGACCTTCATAGGAAGATTGGCTTTTTTAACCATTCGCTGCGCAAGAGCACCGACGGTTTCCAGCTTTTCTCTGCCTTCTTCAATATCAACTAACCAAAGTTCGCGAACCGGTAGGGTATCATAACGTTTAATGAATCCCTCCACTAATTCTGGTGTATAACTGCTGCCGCCTCCAATTGTTACAATTTTAACAGTATCTTTCTTCATAAATGCCTCCTCATCGTTGTAAAGTGGACTATACCATTTGAATGAATTGACCGTATAAACCCAAGTGGTCTATACCATAATAACATACCTGTGTAAGCGTGTCCATACGAATGTGAGGTTTTTCTTAACTTTCTTTCTTATGATGTTATTGATTCAAATAAAATCCTTTCTTTATTGTATTTTATGCGCATATAGTCACAAATATGATAGCTCAAAACTTTTTTTAAAAAAAGAAAGAAAACGGTTGCATAAATTTTTAAACGTGTTATCATAAGTGTGTAAAGTGGTATATACCAAGTGGAAAGGAGGAATTCACATGATTAAAATTCTGCTTGTTTGTTCTGCCGGAATGTCAACCAGCTTGATGGTAAACAAAATGAAAGATGCTGCCGCACAAAGAGGTATCGAAGCTGAAATTTGGGCAGTAGGTGATGCAGAAGCAGCAAATAATATTGGCAACGCTGATATTATGATGTTGGGACCTCAGGTTAGATTCCTGGAGTCAAAAATGAAGGGTATTGCCGGAGAGAAACCGGTAACTGTTATCGACATGCAGGCGTATGCGATGATGAACGGTGCGAAAGTATTAGATCAAGCACTGAAACTGCTGGGGAAATAACACAATTACCAGCTTAAATTTAACTCAAACTCAAAACGCAAAAACTCAATTAGTGAAAGGAAAGAAAAATTATGAATGCTTTTATGGATTGGATGGAAAAGCACTTTATGCCAATTGCTGCTAAAATCGGCAGTCAAAGACATTTAGTTGCTGTCCGTGATGGATTCATTTCCATCATGCCGGTTACCATGGTAGGTAGTTTGGCAGTATTGCTAAACGTATTCCTGCGCGATTTACCAAATACATGGTGGGGTGAAGGCAATGAATTTGTTGCTAATGTGCAGCAAATCATCAATGTAAACGGAAACGTTTACTTTGGCTCTATTGTTATTTTAGGTTTGTGTTTCACATTCTCATTAGGATATCATCTGGCAAAATCTTATGATGTCAACCCAATCGCCGGTGGCGTTGTTGCATTTGCTGCCGTTGTTACTTGTATGGGACAAAGTGCTATCTTTGATTATGAATTACCAGGTGTTGCAACTTCTGCACTGGATGCTTTAAAGGGTGCCGGTTTAGATGTTGCCTTAAATGATGCCGGAAAAGCCGTTGTTTTACATGGTGCCAGCGGTTGGGGCTATTTAGGTTCCAGTTATACAGGTGCTAGTGGATTGTTTACTTGTCTGATTGTTGGTATCTTATCTAGCATGATCTATATTAAATTAATGATTAAGAAAATTACGATCAAGCTTCCTGATTCTGTACCTCCAGCAGTAAGTAACGCATTTGCTGCTATCATTCCTGGTGTCATTGCTATTTACGTATTTGGTATCGTAACACAAATTTGTGTTGCTTGCACTGGCTCTTATCCAAACGACTTGATCGTTGAATATATTCAGAAACCTTTGCTTGGCTTATCGCAGGGATTCTTCAGTGTTATCCTGATTGTCTTCTTGGTACAGCTGTTCTGGTTCTTTGGTTTGCATGGTTCCAATGTTATGGCACCAGTTATCGAGGGTGTGTATACACCTGCGTTGCTGGAAAACTTGGATTTCTTCAATAAACATCATACAACTGTCGGTATGCCTTACGATTGGACACGTGGCTCCTTTGATGCTTATGCACAAATGGGTGGTTCCGGGGTAACCCTAGGTTTACTGATTGCCATCCTGATTTTCTCTAAACGAGATGATTCTAAGGCCGTTGCAAAATTAGCAGCTCCTATGGGTATCTTCAATATCAATGAACCTGTTATCTTCGGTATGCCAATTGTATTGAATCCGATTTATATCATTCCTTGGCTGATCGTTCCACCTATATGTGCAGCTATCGCTTTAGGCTTTACAATGGCTGGCATTATTCCTCCTGTATTTGTTCAGGTACCTTGGGTTATGCCTGTTGGTATCTACGCATTTATGGGAACTGGCGGTAACATTCTTGCTGCATTGGTTTCAATCTTATGTTTGGGCGTTTCCTTTGTATTATGGACACCATTCGTTATGTTGGCAAACCGTATGCAAGCAAAAGAAAACGAAGGTCAGTTTGACACAGAATAAGCAGTACACTTGCAGGGAGGGGAAAATCCCTTCTCTGCTTTTTTAAAAAAGGAGAATATAACCATGGAAGGTATTGAACTAATTTGTTTCCAGATCATTTCTGCAGTAGGTATGGCAAGAGGAAGCTACATTGAAGCAATTGATCTGGCAGAACAGGGTAAATTCGACGAAGCTGAAGCAAAAATTAAAGAAGGCGATGAATTCTTCACCGGTGGACACAGTGCACATGCACAGCTGATTCAAAAAGAAGCAAACGGTGAAAACACAGAAGTTGTATTACTGCTGGTTCATGCAGAGGATCAATTGATGTCTGCTGAATCATTTAAGATTCTGGCAGAAAAATTTATCGCATTAAATAAAAAAATTGAAAACAAATAAGGAAACTTATCAACATAAATGATGAAGAAAGAGGTAATACGTATGGAAAAGTGGGCATCTTGGCAGGTCTTTATGATCGGTATCGGATTATTATTTATTATGTTTTCACAACAAATGGCAAATCCATTTCCAATGATCATTGGAGGATTGTCGATTGTTTTGTTAGGTGTCATCATTCTGAAAAAGTCTGCCCAAAAGGAAAGGAGGAAGAATGGGAAATGGTAGAATTTCCAAAATCATTCTTCTTCGGAAGCGCAACCAGCGCTACACAATGCGAAGGTGCTCATACATCGTATGATAAAGGAGCAGATATCTGGGATCTTTGGTATGAACAAGAACCATTTAAATTTCATGATGAAATTGGTCCAGGCACAACTTCCACTTTTTATGAACACTATCAAAGTGATATCCAGCTTTTAAAAGCAACCGGACACAATTCTTTTCGGACATCTATCAGCTGGTCGCGCTTGTTCCCAAAAGGATATGGTGAAATCAATGAAGATGCTGTTCGCTTTTATAAAGATGTATTTCAAGAATTAAAGGCGAATGGTATTGAACCTTTTGTGAATTTATATCACTTTGATATGCCAGCAGCTTTGCAGGAAATCGGCGGTTGGGAAAATCGACAGGTAGTTGCATATTATCAAGTATATGCAAAAACTTGTTTTACCTTATTCCATGAAGAGGTAAAACATTGGTTTACCTTTAATGAACCTATTGTCCATGTGGAATGTGGTTATTTAAGTTGTTATCACTATCCATGTAAGGTAGATCCCAAAGCGGCAGTTCAAGTAGCATACCACACAGCACTTGCCAGTGCCCTAGCCATTCGGGAATATCACAAGATTGATAAGGAAGGCAAGATCGGTATCGTGTTAAATTTGACTCCGGCATATCCTCGAAGTGATCATCCGGCAGATGTAAAAGCGGCTACAATCGCCGAATTGTTTGCGAATAAGAGTTTTCTGGATCCTTCTGTTAAGGGTGAATATGATCCCATGTTAGTTGAAATTATTCGTAAACATGACTTAATGCCAACATATACACAAGAAGATTTGCAAGTGATTAAAGAAAATCGTGTTGACTTCTTAGGGGTTAATTATTATCAGCCGGTGCGGGTTTGTGCAAAAGCCAATATGCCTAATCCGGATGCTCCTTTTACACCAGAATATTACTTTGATCATTATGAAATGCCGGGAAGAAAGATGAATCCTTATCGTGGATGGGAAATTTATCCAAAGGGGATCTATGATATTGCGATGAATATTCGTGATAACTATGGCAACATTGAATGGATGATTACGGAAAATGGTATGGGTGTGGAAAATGAAGAACGCTTCCGTAAAGATGGAAGAATTAAAGATGACTATCGTATAGCATTCTTTAAAGACCATTTAACATGGCTGGCAAAAGGCATAAAAGAAGGCAGTCATTGTATCGGTTACCATGTCTGGACCTTTATTGATTGTTGGAGCTGGCTGAATGCCTATAAGAATCGTTATGGTTTGGTAGAACTAAACCTTGCAACACAAGAAAGAATCATTAAAAAAAGTGGTCGCTGGTTTAAAGAACTGGCAGAACACCATGGCTTTGAATAGATTTGTAATACAAGAGAGATTTATGTATAATACCTTTATAAATAAGCGTTTTTAAGGAGTGAGCAAGATGATACAGGTACAGGAATTGTTATATATTGATGCAGCTGATTTCTTCAAGCACATCGCTGAATCTGTTGCGTACGATATTTCTGAAGCAACTGGGAAAAAGGTACGTGTCAAACAGCTTCATAAAGGGTTTTCTTATAAGAAAACGATGAAGAATAAAGTAGGACGCAAAGGGGAAGTGGATATCAATATCACAGAATGGGATCCACCGCATATTTACAAAGCCGAGTTTTCCTCTTATGGAGGGGTGAACACGTTAAGCTATGAGATTGAAGATTTAGCAGACGGTCGTATCGGAGTAACCTATAGCGAAGATTTTAAAGGAAGAAACAGAAGCAGTGACTGGAACTTCAAGCTTATGAACTTGTTTTATAAAGGTAGAGCAAAAAAACGTGCAACACGACTGTTAAGAGCCGTTGAAAAATATGCACAAGAAGAAAAAGCAAAAGAAAATAAAATAGAAGATAACCAAGAAGCATAGGCTGTCAACTCAAAGGAGGCTAATCATGGCTAGATTAGGAATCTGTCTGTATCCGGAGCATTCCACTTTGGAAAAGGACAAAGAGTATATCACACTGGCGGCAAAATATGGTTTCAAAAGGATCTTTACATGTTTATTAAGTGTGGAAAAAAGCAGGGAAGAAATCGTCAAAGAATTTCGCGAACTGATGGACCATGCACACACTTATGGCATGGAAGTTATCTTGGATGTCGCGCCTTTCGTCTTTGAACGTTTAGGCGTATCCTATGATGATCTTTCTTTCTTTAAAGAAATGCATGCAGATGGCATTCGTCTGGATGAGGGATTCGATTCTTTGAAGGAAGCACAAATGACCTATAATCCAGAACATTTGAAAATTGAAATCAATGCCAGTTTAGGTACAAAATATTTAGATAACATCATGAGTCATTATCCCAATTTGGATACGATCATCACCTGTCATAACTTTTATCCACAGCGTTACAGTGGATTGAGTTATGCACACTTTGCAAAATGCAGTAGCGATATTAAGGCGCAAAATATTAAGGTGGCTGCTTTTATTTCTTCACAACAGCCCAATACCTTTGGACCTTGGCCGGTCAATGAAGGCTTATGTACCTTAGAAATGCATCGTGATTTACCGGTTGATGTTGCCGCAAGACATTTATTTGCGACACGTTTGGTAGATGATGTTATCATTGCCAATTGCTTCGCCAGTGAAGAAGAATTGGCTATATTATCCAAGATTGATCCGGGTAAATTAACCTTTAAGATTGATTTTGAGGCGGATTTACTTCCTACAGAAGAGAAAATCTTATATGAACATCCACACTTTGTCAGAGGTGATATGAGTGAATACATGGCACGAAGTACCATGCCTCGGGTAACCTTTGCGAAAGAAAGTGTGCCACCAAAGAATACAAGAGATTTGAAACGTGGCGATGTTGTCATTATCAATGATAAGTATGCACGTTACAAAGGGGAATTGCACATTGTCTTGAAAGATATGCCAAATGATGGAAGGAAAAATGTTATTGGACATATTCCAGCCAACGAAACCATGTTATTGGATTATATTAAACCATGGCTGACTTTTGGCTTTATGAAATAAGATAAAAGCTTCATCGGAAAGGGAGGTGAATGACTTGGCTACCCCACGTTACCTCGAAATTAAGCAACAGCTATTAGATGAGATCAATGGGAAACCAGTGAATTCACCGATAGCATCTGAGCGCGAACTGGCAATTCGGTTTGACGCCAGTCGTATGACCGTCCGCAATGCTGTAAATGAGCTTGTGGAAGAAGGTGTGTTATATCGCGACAAGAATAAGGGTACATTTGTCGCTGACCGTAAACTGATTAAGAAAAATCTAACTTCAGAATTATTACAGGAACATGATGCCATGGATTTCAGCGTTATTTATTTTTCTGTAAAAAAGGCCGAAGAAATGGCGCCTTACCTAGAAATAAAAGAAACGGATTATATGTTGAGAGTAGTACGCGTCAATAAGATTAATCATCGTCCATTGAGTGTAGAAGAGGTATATTTCATCCGAAGTTTGGTGAGCGACGATGAAATTAACCATTTAAAAGAGCTGCTGAATCTGAACAGTTATATTGAACAGGGGACGGTAACCCAACGATTTCATCCAATGATCGTGCCTGCACAATATGCCAATCAGTTAAAAATAAAGATTACAACACCAATCATTATGGCAGAAAGTACGATTCGCAGTAAAAATGGTAAACCTCTGGTTTACATAAAAACGTTTTATAACCCTTTCGAAAAAACAATCGAAATTACTTCATAATACCTGTTCTGCAGGTATTTTTTCTATAAAAAAGATTAAAAATCTGATCATCTGCATAAACACAGGGACTTTAAGCAATATGAATGAAAAGGCAAAAGAGATTTACCACTAATTTACTAGATTGAAAGAACCTTGATACGTCAAAGAAAATAGCATTTCATACAAGATATGAGATGTCTTTTCGTTGCTGTAACACAGCATAACTTGTCCTTTTTCTGCTTGATTATCTATCATTTTTTAGAGCATGCATTGTCAAGAGCTTGTTGCGTAAGCAATGCTTGCACTCTTGAAAAAACATGGGATAAAAAAATATATATAACATATAGCAGAAAACGGATGACGGTCTATATTGCAAATGTTATAATATTGTCAATTACCTTATTTATACGGGAGAAGAATATTATGGATTTTGCTATATTTAGATTGTTTATACGGGTTTCATTATTTGTTATAGCTTTAATTGCTTGTATTATCTATCTTATCAAAAAGAGAAAGCTTGTTTATGCGATATTTTTTGATAAAGAAGCGATAAAAAAAGAATATACTGGAAAAAACGATATAATATTTCTTCGATTGGCGAATGCCGTCTTTATGATAATTGCCATTCTTTTAATCTTATATTTGAAAGATTTTGTTTTAGATATGCCTTATATCATAAACAAACAGTATAGCTATGCAGAAGGATATGTGACTGAACAAGCTCATGGTGGTGCGGATGTATCTTCTGAAAGAAGAAGTATTTTTCTATATGATGAAGTTACAAATGATGAAATCGAATTTACAGTATTTTCTGGGTATGTTGATAAACATACTTATTTAAAAATACAGTATCTTCCACATACGAAATATGGTGCTATTTTAGAAGATAAATAACATACAATTTTTTCTTTTTTGGTAATGTGATGCTATTAGTTGAACAGACGGAGTGAGCCTGCGGCGAGCGAAGATTAAGCCCCCGTTATCTAAAAAAGGGGGCAGAAAAAACAAAAGACAATGGACATTCACAAACGGAAAAAGCTGTATTTACAAGGTAAAACTGCATTTTATAAGGTGTGATATAAAAAGTATCTATTTCACACGGCAAATATATATAAACTTATTGAGGAGGATTATGTAAATGAATATTGCAATGATTTTAATAGGTGGTCTTATTTTTCTTTCTTTTCCAGTTATTGTTTTGCAAAAAATCAAAAAAATGAAACAAGAAAATACAGACGAGGCAAAGAAAAAATTAAATTTATTTCTTATTTGTATGATGCCCGTTCCAGTAATAGCTATTGTACTTATTTTACTTGGTCTTAAAGCATTTATATAGTAAACATCAAAGCTTTATAAGTGAAATGAGGGATTCTATGGATAAAAAGGAACTTATAAAACTTTATTTACAAAATGTGGATAAAATGTTCGGATATGCCAACATGGACGCATATATTGATGAGCGATTAAAGAAATATATGAAATACTTGTCAAAGTGAAGAACCACTATTGTTGTTGAATGATTTTGAAAAAATTGATTTACCGATTATGTATTTAACAGCAGGTAAAAAAAGACTTTTGGATATTGAAAATTATAGGCAAGAAGTGGTAAAGAAAATACAAGCACTTCATTACGATCAGAGTAGTTGGTCTTAGGATAGACTGCTTTTTCTATACATCTTTTTATTGACAGGCAATTATCAAGATACGGTAGTTGCCTTTTTTGATTGGAGGAATTTTAGAATGAATGATAAAAACTTTATTGAAGAATTAAGGCAAAAACGTGCCACCCAAATAAATAAACGGTTTTATTACTTGTGGTGTTAACTGTCTAAGTAGAAAATGATACTACATCTGATAACATATGGATGTCAAAAGAGTAGGACTCACACGAAACGGTGAACTTGCTTTTTTCTATTCCTTTCGACAAATGATATGAGAACGGTTCCATTCTTTATGAATTCATACAAATGATGTGAATTGTCATGGAAATATAGCACGGACACTATAAAAATATGCAGAATTTTAGTATAATGAAAGATATTGCGCAGGAGGTAATCATATGGAACAAGAGCTGTTTGAGAAATATACGAAAACATATGGAAAACGCTTTACAAGAAAGCAAAAACATAAATTTGCAAAAGCTTTGCATGAAGACATGACGCAAGCCGGTTATGAAAAGACGATGATAAAAGGCAGCAAGCTCATCGTTATGAAAGCTGAGGATTATTTTTATGGCAATCGCAAGCGTATGAAGACGGTCATCGTTGTGCCATATGATACACCGGAACGTAAATTCTGGCATAAGGTCTTTTACTTTCCTCTTGATGGAACGAAAACCATGAATAAAACCTTAATTGCTACTTATGTACCGATTATCTTATTATATGTATTTATTTTAGCGGGGCTGTATATTGGTGGAAATTTTCTAAGTGCGCCCACAATGGCAAATTTAATGTCCTTTCTGATGTTTGTACTGGTAATCTTTTTGATCTATCTGATGGTACATGGCATCGGTAACCGCCATAATGTGAATCGTAATTCCAGTGCAGTGGCGGCTGCGGTGGCATTAGCTAAAAGTTTGGATAAAGATGAACGTCAACGTATTGCGTTTCTGTTTACGGATAAAAATAAAGGGAGCTTTTTAGGAGCGAGATGTGCTGATGAGGACTTTGTCAAGGATGGTAAGAATCCAAATGTGATTTGCTTAGACTGTATCGGTAAAGGGGATACAACAATGATTGGTTATAATCCTAGCAATCGTAAGCTGGCAATGGAAATTGCTAAGTGTTATCCAGAAAAAGGGAAACAAATAGAAACTATTAAGCTAGATGAATCTATGCGTGTACAAACTGCAATGTCTTATTTCCGTAAAGCCGTTGTGATTGCCAGTGGTACTCTTGATGAAGATCATCGTCTGTATGTGATGGGAACAGGGACCGGTAAAGATCGGGATGCTGATGCCACACAGATAACAAAAATTATCAACATGTTGCAGGCTTATATCAAAAGCCAAAAATAAGTAGAGAAGGAGGGAATGTATGTTAAGAAAAATCTTATCCCTTTTACATAACAAAATATTTATTGTCGCTGTCTTGATTCTGATACAGTTGGGAGTATTCTTTGGTATCGTTTTTCAGCTGAGCGAATACTTTGTCTGGATTTATTTTCTCTTAATTGCATTAAGCTTTATCATCAGTGTGTATGTCATTAACCGCAATGATAATCCTACCTATAAGATGACATGGGTCTTGTTGATTATGGCATTACCGGTGTTTGGTGGATTGATTTATTTATTGTTTGGCGGTCAGAAGGTGCCCAAAGAATTGCGTATTCGTGATAATCAGGCATTTAGTGAATATAAGGAAATCATATGGCAAAATGCTGAAATCATGGAAGAATTGCAAAATAGTGATACAGCAGCATTTAAACAAGCGAATTATTTATGGAAAAATGCCGGCTTTCCTATTTATAAACATACAGAAACAACCTTCTTTCCGATTGGCGAAGATAAATTTACTGTAATGGTAGAAGAATTGAAAAAAGCGGAGAAGTTCATTTTTTTAGAATACTTCATTATCGCTCCGGGTGTCATGTGGGATACGATTTTGGATATTCTGATTGAAAAGGTGAAACAAGGAGTAGAAGTACGTGTATTATATGATGATGCCGGGTGTATTACGACCTTAGCACCTGATTATTATAAGGTGTTACAAGGCTTGGGGATGAAAGCAAAAGTATTCAATCCCATTAAACCAAGACTAGCCATTCAGATGAATAATCGCGATCATCGCAAAATCTTAGTTATTGACGGTAAGGTTGGGATGACCGGTGGTATTAATCTGGCCGATGAGTATATCAATGCGAAAGAACGTTTTGGGCATTGGAAAGATTGCAGTGTCATGTTAAAAGGTGAGGCAGTCTGGAATCTGACATTAATGTTTTTGCAATTCTGGAATTATGATGAAAAGATCAAAGATAATGTATTTGATTTTAAACCGGATTTCAATGAGTTTATAGATATTGAAAATGATGGCTATGTGCAGCCATACAGTGATTCTCCGACAGACAATGAGAATGTAGGGGAATATACACATATCAATATGATCAATGGTGCCAATCGTTATGTTTATGCGACAACGCCTTATTTAGTGATTGACAATGAGATGAAAACAGCACTGACCTTAGCAGCCAAGAATGGTGTAGATGTACGTATTTTAGTACCTCACATTCCGGATAAATGGTATGTATTTGCGGTAACCAGAGCCAATTATCAGCCATTAATAGAAGCTGGTGTTAAAATCTATGAATATACGCCTGGTTTTGTCCATGGAAAGACTTTTGTCGTTGATGATGATATGGCCGTTGTGGGAACTGTTAATATGGATTATCGTTCTTATTATTTACATTATGAATGTGGTGTCTGGTTCTATCGCAGCAAGGTTGTTATGGATGTAAAACAGGATTATTTACATAGTTTGGCAAAATCACATGAAGTTACCTTGGAAGAATGCAAGAATGTGAAACTGCCAGTGCGTATCATGCGTTCCATCTTGAATTTATTTTCACCAATGATGTAACATCAGATGAGGCAAGTAGTCTCATCTTCTTTGTGCGACAGGCAGTCGCTATATTTCAACCATGTACAGGCATGGTTGAAATTCTTTCTTATTAGGGATTGTATTTACGATACGGAGTATAAACGAAATAAATGAATCCTAAAAAGATAGGTGTTACGTAGGTGAAAGTCCTACTCTGTTGAGTTCCAATGCAAGACAGAAAGTCTAAACTAATGCGGTTTCGTGAGAAATTGTATGAAGGAGTTATGGATAACCGAGAGGTCCATAGACGGATTGGCAGGCCGAAATGTAAAGTGAACTATATAGGCGGCGGGAATACTTGG
>NZ_CAXUBY010000005.1:47797-120436 GCF_964249515.1 Eubacterium sp. 3_1_31 | reverse complement strand
TCATCCTAGAAGCTATGAAGGATCTCAGCCGTTCCTCTGCATCTATTGCCAGGCAGTTTCATCTTTCAGATACGAAGATTCATGATATTTTCACTGCTTTCGTTGACTTGCCACGATTGAAACTTCCTGAATTTCTTTCTGTTGACGAAGTTCATATTGATATCTCTGAAAATAAGAAATATGCCAAAGCCTCAGGAAGAAATACACAGTTACAGAGGAAAAAAACGTGGCAACTATAAAGTAAAAAACAATTAATAAATTGATAAAAACAAATAGAGCATAACCTAAAAAGGGATCATATCATCAGCACTGTTTTTGCTGATTCCTTTTCTTTTTAACTTTAGGGGTCTTAAATTCTTTGTTTGTTTCCTTCATCCCACTGAAGTTGCCCCCTAAATTTCTGGCGAAAACCCCTAAAAAATTTGATTACCCTGTTTTAAATTCTTTAACCAACAAAAAAGGCACTCTAAAATAGTGTGTTAGTGTGCCAAATGTTTAAACTTTAGTGTTGCTGTTTTTTACCATTTCTAAGTTTTTGTGTAGATACCTCTAGTAAGGTATCTATTCCAAATAATATCTTTGTATTATGACGAAAAGTTTAGTAATATACATTCTCAAAATATTCATAGAATCTGACAATTTACAATGGTATAAATAACTTTTCATGTTTGATAAAAAATGCATTATCTCTGAATCATCATGTTTATTGTTTAACCAGTAGTTATACGATACTGAAAAAAAGAGATGGTAAAACTAGATATATTTTTTTATTAGAGTAAAAATGCTGTTCTTATTAATTTAATAATTACTATATTTCCTTTTGAATAACTAAACTTTTATTAATTTGTAAATAAATCTAAGCTTTCTTCTATATTACTCCAGTATATTGGATTTATATTTAAGTTTTTAAAACCGTCAATAACACCTTTGTCTATTGGATTTTTATCATTTATAATGACAAACATTTGCTCATTTTCGTCTCGCAATGCTGCAGTATCATCCCATCCAAATGAGGTGGCAATGCAATTTGTTTTCGAAGCCTTATTCACTATATTAACCCAACGTGTGGGTTTTAATTTAGTGCGTTGGAATGACATATCAAAGCAAAATGGGAACCCTGATTTACCGACTAAAGAAACATTTTCCGTAAAATACAATTCTTTTTTCAAAAAATATTCTTTTACATCTTCACTGAAAAAATTGGCAACATTTTCTCTAGATGTATAACACAAATCATCTACTTTAACAATGCATTGTAATATAGCATCAAGTTTCGCTCCAAAATCATCTCTACTAGTTCTTGCAAATATTTCATCCTCTTCTAATTTCATCCCAAATTGTGCACATATTTTTTCTATTAAAATAATTCTCTTTTCTGAAAAAGAAAGTCCTCCAGCTCTTAAGTTACTTATAGTATATGAATCATCAGTTATGGTTATTTCATCACCATTAATACTTATGTAAACCTGTATATAATCATTAAAATGATCCAAAAAAGGAGTCGTAATTTCATGAAAACCATTTATTTCTTTTACTTTAATATTATTTTTTATAAAATTATAATAATCGTTTATTAATTCGTTGATATTCACAAATACCACCTCCTTCATAATAAGTATACTTCATAATTTAATTAAATAAAACTGCTTGTTCAACAATCGTAGGATATTCAATTACATTAAACTTTTTTAGGAAAGCTACACAATTAGCAACTAAAGATGGATCATTTATATCAAATCTAATAGCATAAGGTATGTTATTATTAGTATTATAATTATCTTTAAAAATATGAAGATGAGGTCCTTGAATTCTTTCGCCGTTAGGGTTTTTATGCTCCACATTTCCTATATCCAAACGCAACAAATTAATTCCAGTATTTTTATCACGTACTATATATGTACATTTATTACTAATTCGAACCTTCCTATTAATAATAAAGAAGAACTTGAATCTAGGATTGTCTATACCTTGTATTTCATATTCTTTATCATATCCGATATTAGGAATTTCGAACTTTTTTGCTAACAATTTTTTTAAAATTGTAATCAATTCTTCAGCTTCACTAGTCGTCATATTTCAATCTCCTTTCATCACTTATTTTGAAAATTTACTCTCTAGCACTTAAGCAACACAATTACCCAAGTCCTCTTTCTTGGACTATTATTAGTTATTATAATATAATTTATTTAAATTTTTTTCAATATATCAACTTCATTTTTGAGAAAATTTCGCAAAATCATTTCCACTTATATGCTTTTAACTATGTAAAATAATATTTTCTCAACCTCCTTTCCCTATATAGGTCCACTTTAAAAACACATCTATCCTAATAGTTTCTCTAATTTCTTTTATAGCACACCGAAAACAAAAAGGACGGATGTGCTTTTTGTTTTTATATCTACATCTGTAAATTCTTACAGCAACAAAAAAAGCACATGATTTCTCACATGCCTAAATACTGACGTAATTCTTTTGCATCATCACTATATTTCTCCGCAATATCCAACCCAATTTTCTGTGTACGCACAAGCTTAGCTAACGCAAAATTCAATGTCTGCATGCCATCTTTTGCCCCTGTTTGAATCTGCGAATTGATCTGATGTACCTTATTATCACGAATCATACTGCTAATCGCATCATTTCCAACCATAATTTCCAAAGCAGCTACTCTGCCTTTTCCATCTAGTGTTGGAAGTAATTGCTGTGTGATTACCGCACGTAAGATTCCTGATATCTGCATACGGATCTGTTCCTGTTTATGAGGAGGAAACACATCAATGATACGATCAATTGTTTTAGCTGCACCAATCGTATGTAAGGTGGAAAATACTAAATGTCCAGTTTCCGCCAAAGTAACTACTGCTGCTATCGTTTCATAATCACGCATTTCTCCAACTAAAATAACATCCGGATCTTCACGCATTGCACTGCGTAATGCCGTATCAAAGGAATCAACATCACGTCCGATTTCACGTTGATGAATCAAAGCTTTCGAGCGTTCATATAAATATTCTACTGGATCCTCAATCGTTAAGATATGACAATCTCTACGCTCATTGATATACTGCATGATAGCTGCCAGTGTGGTAGATTTTCCACTTCCGGTAGGACCTGTCACAAGTACCAAACCACGTGGTTCCATTGCTAAGTTTTTAAGAACATCCGGCAGCAGCAATTCCTCCAAAGAACGAATACGATTATCAATGATACGTATAGCCGCTGCTAACTTATCCTGTTGTCGATATACATTTACACGTTGACGTTCATGCTTTTGATCAACATACGTAAAGTCAATATCTTTTCCCTGTTTCAACTGTTCCATTTGCAAATCATTCAACATGGATAAGATCATTTCTGTTGTTTGTGCATTATCAAACTGTTTAGGAAATTCAATCAGCTTTCCATTTTTACGAATCATTGCCGGACCATCTACATTCAAATGTAAATCACTGCATCCATTCTCACGCGCATATTGCAAAGCTTCTTCAAGTAATTGATTCATAAAGCCTCCTAATCAGAGTATACACTGATTTTACGTAATTCATCAATCGTTGTTAAACCATCTTTCACAAGCTGTATTGTTTCTTCACGCAGCGTTCTTAAATTTTGACTTTTTTTCACATAAGCATAAATATCATCAATATCTTTATGACTGGATATCATACGTCGCATTTCTTTATCAATCAGAATAATTTCATGCACTGCGGTTCTGCCTTTATACCCTGTCTGGTTGCATTGATGACAGCCTGCTCCACGATACATATATTCGACATCTTCACCAAGTTCTTCACGTTCAAGCGCCGTTGTTCGTATCTTTTCTTTACAATGTGGACAGATTGTTCTAACCAAACGCTGTGAAACACTACCAATTAAAGAATTGGCTACCATATACGGCTCTACCCCCATATCCTGCAAACGAACAATCGTACTAATTGCATCATTGGTATGTAGAGAGCTTAATACCAAGTGTCCGGTGATTGCTGCTCTGACAGATATAGAAGCGGTTTCTCCATCACGTGTTTCACCAACCATGATAATATCGGGATCCTGTCGCAATAATGCACGCAATCCCTTTTCAAAGGTCAAGCCTGCCGCATTATTAATCTGCATCTGATTGACACGTTCAATGTTTTTCTCCACAGGATCTTCGATCGTTGAAATATTTACCTGACGTTTTGCCAAAGTTTCCAAAATCATATATAACGTCGTTGTTTTCCCGCTTCCGGTAGGCCCGGTTAAGTATATGATACCATGCGGCATTTCCATCATCTTGCGCATCTTTTGATAATTTTCTAAATTCATACCATATTGAGTATCATTCAGAATTGGCGTATTGCTATTTAAAAAACGTAAAACCGCCTTTTCTCCATACACTGTAGGAATAACAGATACACGAAGGTTCATCTTCGTACCTTCTAAGGTCGTAACAAAATGACCATCCTGAGAAACACGTTTTTCAGCAATATCCATATTTGCCATGATCTTGATACGCACAATAAGAGATTGATGTAGATTCTTTGCCAGCTGAACATAATCAATGATCATTCCATCAATACGCATACGTACCATGGTTTTATCTTCAAATGGTTCAATATGAATATCACTTGCATTTGCATTATACCCTCTTGTCAGCAAAGAGCTAAATAGTTTAACAACCGGTGTATCATCTTCTTCAGAATTAAATAATTCACTTTCATCAAATTCAAAAGAAACAACATTTTCATTTGCCACACTGGCAGCTTCACGTGCCTTGATTTCCGCATAATAATAATCAATCGCTCGTAGAATTTCTTTCTTTTCACTTAAGCATATAGCAAGATTCATACCTGTAACTAATCGTACATCTTCAATGCCATAGAAATTCAATGGATCACTGGTAACCACCGTTAAGCGTCCATTATTCTCAGAAATCGCAATCAGATCATACTTTAATGCTAAAGTCTTTGGAATCTTTGCTACGGCATCGACTTCGATTTCTACATTGTTCATATCAACCAATGGTTCATTTAACTTATCACTCAATGCTTTTAACATCTGTTTTTCGCTGATAAAGCCTAAATCAATCAAATGCTGACCTAAACGTTTTGATCGATCTTTCTTCTGCTCGGCAAGTGCTGTTTGAAGTTGTTCTTCAGAGATATAACCATATTCTTTTAATACTTCACCTATTGGTATATTTTTCATAAGAGTGCGTCCTCCTTTTTATGATAATGATTACTTCTTCTACATTTAGGTGGGAAGTAATGAGTAGGTTATAAAATAATTTATAACCATGAAGTTCTACATGATGGAGTGGTAATTGAAACATCATCAATATCAATTAATTTCCACACTGCAGGAACAAGACTAGGATGATGTGTTGTTGTCGTATTTTCTGTAAGTAATTGATAATATTTTCCATCTGTATCTTTAACTATATCTCCTTTAAAATACGTACTGTATTCATCAAAATCCTCGCTGATCTTTTTCCAATATTTCTGACTATTTATTGTACCTGGTGGTAATTGATGAGCATGTCCCCAGTTGATTTCTTCATTACTAATACAGCGATATAACTGTCCATTATATTTTACATATTCTCCTGGATATATTTTATTTCCACTATCCCATTCCAAAACATTACTTGGGCAACGTTCATATTCACTTGCTACCGTTTTACTGCTGTTATCTGTAGGAGTATCTTCAATAATTTTACATTTTAATGGCTGTATATCTTCCTTTTTGATAGGTTCCCATACATCTCGATGGTCTGGATTATAAATTTGACCTCTGTGAGCAGGATTATAATCAATAATTTTTCCCATAAAACTTCGTATTTATTGGAAATTCAACAACATCGCCTTTTTCATAAGAGCTTGTAACTTGCCAGCCTGTCATAATAGCTTTCCACTGCCCTTTATCATTCGTATGTGGATCAGAATCATCATTTTCGACATCTACTATTGCCCTATACCAAGTACCTTTAAATTCAACAAAAGTTCCTTTTTTATAAGTTCCCCTTGCTACCCACTGAGTTGCGGTATTTAATTCATTCTTACAAGCGATTTCCCCTCCAACAGTTCCATCATAATCTGCATCATCCGGTTCTTCTTCACCACCGCCACTAGATTCTTTATTTTCAAATTCACCATTGCGGTAATAAATAATATGGTCTGTCAAATTTTTTGTTTCCGCCTGTAGAGGATTTGCATTTTTATTATGTTCCATATTCAAAAGTTCTAATGTTGTTGAAGTTTTATATACTTCTTTTTTCTCGCTATCGTTATTCTTATAATAAATGAATTTCAAATCAAGTCGATTTTCATTAAAACCCTTAGCACTTATTTCTAATATTCGTCTATTATAAAAATCATCATTATATGCTTCACTATCTGTTGCGTCAACATGACCGAGCATTAATCTACCATCTTTGACATAAAGCCATTTCCAATCATTTCCCTCAGGTCTTTCTTCATTACTTTTTAAAACCTTTACATCACTTGCATATAACAGTTGATCTCTTACGAAATCCGCCAATAGATCTAAAGATTGTTTATCCGCATCTGTTGTGGCAGCTTTATTAAAATACCCTAGAGAGTTCAAAATTAAAGAACCAGCAATCATCATAACTAAAGAAGAAATAAGCAAAGTCACAATGATTTCCATTAAAGTAAAGCCTTTATTATTAAGTTTTTTTGACTTCATAGTTATTTCTCCTTCCTAACGTCATCATGAATTTACTGAAATCCAACAATCATCAATATTTTCACCATCATAGTTCTCATCAGGATCTAAGACATACCAACCTGAATTTTGTTTCTTCACTTCTTTATGTATAAAATCCTGAAAATCATCATACCTTTGTTCTGTTGCACCATTTACAGATATATAAGTGTCATGATAATAAGCACCACTAAACATCTTATCATCATAAACAATCGCAACTGTAATATTGGAAGGCTTACAATACCATTTATTATCTAAATAATTATAAATAATTGAAATATTATCGACATTTAATTCATAAGGAGAATATTCATAATATTTATTAGTTGTCGATAAATATATCAACTTTTCATTACTACAATTTGTTGATATCGTCTTATTTTCCCAAGCATAAAATGCATTTATATAAAATGATTGGCTTTTATATTCAGAAGGCAATAGTTCATTTGGAAATGGTTGAATTTGATAAGTATCTTTTAAATTTTTAAAAACATGATCATTATAGCCATCTCTTTTACAAGTACTTTGATTTAATCCACAACTCTTTGTTTCACTATCATTTAATGTAGCATATAGATCATTTCCTATATTTACACTATCTTTATATACATCAAAATCCTTTAACGGAGTGGTGCTCTGTTTAATTTTAGTGATTGCTTTTAAAACGATATCTGCACCGTTTGTACCTGTATACTCATTATAGGTAGCTTGTACTTCTATATCATCAACACCATTATCAGCATGCAATATATAAGAGGCATCTTGATCTTTTTTATTCACCTTTACTTTATCTTTAACTTCTTGATTGCCTTCGATAAAGGAAAACATCTCATTGCTAGCTGTTTTAACTTTAGCAGCTTTGCCCATTCGTTGAATAACACCATTGAACCCTGCCGCAATCGTTATAGAGGAAATAGACAGAATCAAGATAGCGACAATCATTTCAATTAATGTAACACCTTTATTGTTCATACCTATAACCTCCTTCTCATTTTAAGCTATTTATCTGCTATATTTTCTTCTACAAAGCTACTTATTAAATTATCATATATAATTCTTCTATTTTCGGGAGTCCCACTATTCAATTGTGCCATGCTTAGATAATCATTATTCCCCCATTGATTTACTCTAAAATACCAGTGTTGCGTAATTGGATCAAAAACTAAAATTGGTTTCCAATCAGAAACAGCACCACTTTCCGTTGCCGTTGCATAGATGAAACAGACAGGCTCGCCATCTACTACACCAAACATTACATGAGCATATAATTGCGAACCAGCTAATGATTTTGGCAAGTTAAACTCATCCATATTCAACTTTGGTGAAGAACCATTCATAAGCACTTGATAAATATAAATTCGTAATTTATCGTTATTAAATGTTAATCCATCTGTTACGCTTATACCATGTTTCTTATACTCTTCTTGCATTGCCGCTTTATCACCATTCTTAAAATAAGTGAAAATTGTATCAATAGAATCATATGTATCCTTACCTGTTTGAATATTATATGGTAATTGAACTTCTTTACTGCCTTCATAATATTTAATCAATGTCCAATTTTTATTTGATTCAGTTACAAGTCTTTTTAAATCCGCACTTATGGTACATGTCTTACTAGCATAAGTTACAGTTCCACTAATCGTTAAAAAGACATATTCAACATCATCTACCGTTTTAGTAGAAACACTCAATGTCAATAATTTTAATTTACCTAATGCTTCTGGGAATGTATGTTTACCATTCACCACGTCATTGATCGTCGTAGTCACACTATTTGTACCATCTGGAATTAACTTTATATAATCTGAATTTTTATTCAGAATATTTTCTGTAACATTTGTCACAACACTCTTAGCAGAAAGATAGGCCTGCCTTTCTATATTCTTTTCAACTGAGCGATTATAGTAAGAATATGCAATCGTCATTGAGGCTGCAATAACAATCTCAAGAACCATAACGACAACAATTGCCCATAATAAAGCTGAGCCTTTTTTATTGTCTTTCATATTCTCACCTCCTGCTTTATGACAGCATAAATAATTTAAAAGTTACCATCATGCTATTTGATTTTTCATCTTTTGAAACGACACTATTGTAATTCACGCTTGCCACTTTTAAAGATTTCATTTTATTCGCATCATTTATCATATTCTGCAAATTTAAGACAGTTCCATCTACGCTTAATGAAATGTTATACACTTTGAGGATGTTTTTCTTTTTTTCTTTTGTACCGTCCTCATTTTTATTTTCATCTTTTTTCTCAATGGCTTTTAAACTTTCCTTATAATTAAGAATTTCTTCTTCACTAACATCTGTAATACTCAAGCTTATTGGTTCTAAATAATGATCCATAGCTAATTTCGTGATTATTTTATCAACATCTTCTTTTTTCAGATTGTCATAAAATTTTGCCTTTATCGCTTTTATTTTAGCTCTTTGCTAGCCTCTTTTATTTCTTTATCAAGATCATCATATCGTGGAATAGATGCTTTTGTACTAATCAATTCCATTTCTGCAGTATCTTTTTTTGCTTGCAAATCCGTATGTTTTTCCATCGCTGGCATAATTAAATAAAAGAATCCACCTACAACGATGATGATACATAATAATATATACAACAATACTTTTTCACGTTTTGTTAATGTCTGTTTCATGTTTCATCACCTACTTCAATGTGCACAGAATAGTCGCAGTATAAACTTTCTGTGTTTCTGGTTGTTGTTTAATAGTTTCTTGTTGTTGTGTCTTATTCAAATTTTCTAAAAGTTCCATCAATGCCTGAGCATCGCTTACATTCTTATTCGTCTGTTTATTATCTGTAGCGTCTTGCTTTTTACTTACAGTATCATTGTTTGCAAGTATTTTTTCATTCTGTACATATCCAGAATAATTAACCGCCGCAAATAAATCGGTATTTTTTAACCTTCTCACAAATTGTTCCGTGGAGTTTACATTCGTGCCTTCAATTTGCAGGGTAACAATTTGCGATTCTCTTGTATAATTAAAGCTAGTAACAGTAATATCTACATCACTTGCCAATAAAATTTTATCAAAAGTATCCTGACTAAGTTCCGGATAGGATTGAATATCTTTTTTAAATTTTTTATAAGCAGCAATATCTCTTTTTACTGTTTGTAAGGAATTATAGCGTTCTAGGTTAGGATCATTCGCAATTTGTTCTTGTATTTTTGTAGTTTGTTGCTTTAAATCTTCTGTTTCATTTTCTAATTGATGATTTGATAACGTAAAGTAAATAAATAAAGCTAAAACTACGATCAGCATACCTGATGGTAATGCCGCATACTTTAAAGCTCCTGTATATTTAGGTGTTTCTTTTTTCTGCTTATAAGCAGAAAGCAAATCAATATCTTTCTTACTAAGCTTACTTGCCATTTCAGGTACACCTCACTTTCTAATCAGACATCCGACAGTAAATACATAATCGTGTAACTGAAATGCCTTTTCTCTACTTTTATCTGTTATGTATATAATTTTTGAATTGGGAAATTCTTTTGCTTCAATATCAAGATTTTCCCTTATATTCTTAAATACCTTTTGTTCTTCTTCGTCATCTAAGCCACAAAAATAAGCCGTTTCAATAGTATACTGACTCCGTTTCGATTTGCTGAATTGTATCAATTGTGAGATATTACTATTCATTTCCATAATAAATTCATAAGTTCCTCGATCAGAAAATAAACGTGTACGATTTGAAAAGGTATAATGGTTATTCTCAAATAAATAACTGGATACATTATTTCCATCAATAACAGATATCACATAGGTTTTATCCGCCATATCAACTAATTCATTTGTTAACTTTTGCAATGCGTTTACAGAAATATCAATCCCTTTTAAAGTGATTTCTGCATTTTCAAACAGTTCTATATAAGAAACTAACAGTTTTCGCTCAATCGCGCAACATAAAATTTCTCCACCTTTTCTGCCATCTTCATATTTGGGACGTAACACACAGTAATCATATACCAAATCTTCATAACTGCCTTCAATATCTGATAATTCATCTCTTGTGATTTGCAGCAATTCTTTCTTTTTTAAAATAGGTACATCTACATTTTTGGTAAGAATCTGTCCGCTGTCTATCAACAATCTGGCAGTCGTTATCCCATTACTTCTCATTTCCTTTAAGATTTCCAAAATAGGGGTATCATCCGTAATAACACCATTAATCATAGCACCTTCTGCTAACGGATATTCGCGGAAAGCATCCACTTTGATCATATCTTCTTTATCATTAGAGCCGCTGATTAGCTGTACTCCATGTGAAGATATATAAATAACATTTTCCTTTCCCATGCTACTTCCTCCCATCTTTATCCAATTGTTGGATTCTGATACATTTGATAGATTGGTAATAATACTGATAACATAACACATAATACGATAAGTGCTAAAAAGATAATCATAATTGGTTCTAGCATAGCAACCATTTTTTGTGTTGCCATTTCTGCCTCATAGTCAAAATCATCTGCTAATGATGATAGCATATCCTCTAGCTTACCGCTCTCTTCGCCAATATAGATGGAACTTGCTAATTTTGCATCAAAACCATCAATTTTTTGAATACTTTGAGATAAAGAAGTACCATTACGTACCATGCGAATAACTAGATCAAATTGTGATTCTATATATTTATTTCCAATATTATCTTTTACGATCATTAAGCCATTAATAATAGATATCCCACTTGTATATAAGGAACACATATTTCTGGCAAATCTTGATGTATAAATCGTTCCTAATAATTTACCTAATTTAGGAAATTTCAATTTCATTTGATCCACTTTGTATCGTATTTTTTCAACACGCAACATACCTGCAATCAAGGCCACCATACACAACACACCAATAAGCATCCAATACCAATAAGCAAGCATTGCTTCACTGATTGCATTTACAATTTTGGTGATCATAGGAAGTTCCATACCATTAAAGACCTTAGAGAAACTTGGAATGATAAAGGTGAATACTCCAATTACAACAAAAATCGTAACACATATCAGAATAATAGGATAAATCATCGCATTACGTACTTTACCTTTTATTCGATTATCTTTTTCATATTGTAAAGCCATCGTCATCGCAACACGTTCCATTTGACCGCTGGTTTCACCAGTTCGATACATATTAATCATTAATTCTGGAAAAGCTTTTCCTTGCTCTTCCATAGCATATGATAATGTCATACCCTGTTGCAGCTTTCGATAGATATCTGTATAAATAGCTTTGATTTTAGGATTTTTTTGTCTCTGCACTAAGATTGAAATCGCACGTATTAAACTTACTCCAGAGCCTATCATCGTTCCTAATTGACGTGAGAAATCTGATAATTCCTTCAATTTTAGCTTATAAGTGTTTTTTTCAATATTCGTAACATCTTTACATTCTATTAAAAATTTGCCGTCACTACGCAGAAAAGCGGCAAGCTCTTTACGATCATTTGCCTCCATCTTGCCGGTTATTTTTTTTGCATCCATATCTTTTGCAGTATATTTAAACGTAGCCATGATCGTCACCTCGTTTATTTTAAACCAAACATAGATAAATACGTATGTATGATAAATTCACTATACATTAATGATACCACAATTCCAAAGCATAAATAAGGACCAAACGCAATATGTGCGCCTTTTTGTGTTTTTTTAGTTATCAATAACCAGCTTGCATAACAGCCACAAGTTAAAACACCAATAAATGCTCCTAAAAGTATGCCTTTCCATCCAATCATAAAACCTGAAACAGCCAATAATTTAATATCCCCACCGCCAAAGCAATCAGGAATCATTAAAGTTAAAAGATACATTGGTAAGGATACGATAAAAAAGCCAATACCTCTTTCAAGCAACGTGATTTCAGGATGTAAAATAGTCATCAGAACAGCCGGTACTACCAATGCGATAATAAGACCGTTTGGAATAGTCATCGTATCAAAATCAATCATTGTTATTGCCAAAAAAATCATGATAACAGAGAAGATGATAAGGGTATCCCATGTGAATTGATAACGATGAAAGCAAAAGATTGCTACACCACCACCAAGAAATTCTATGATCGTATCTCGCATGGGAATTTTAACACCACAATAACGACATTTCCCTTTCAAAAGGAGATAACTGAAAATAGGAAATAAATCATACCACGCTAATGTATGATGACAATTGGGGCAATATGATCTACCCTTTGCCACAGACAAACCTTGAGGTACGCGCCAAATCACGACGTTGATAAAGCTGGCAATACATATACCGATTAAGAATGCATATACGTAAAATATGATAAGTATCTTTTCCAACTTTATCCCTTCCTTTCTATAAAGTGAAAGCCTCTATTTACCATAGAGGCTTTGAAAAAGCATTTTTTATTCTGTAGGCATTGGATGAGTGTCATCAACCGGAACAAATTCAGCTTGTTTGTTTGCAGTGATAGAAATGTATTTACTAGTGATATCTTTTACGGCAAAATCACATTTCTCAATTTTCACATTGCCCTTTGTTCCACTCAAAGTACATTTTGAGACATTGATATCAGATTCGGAAGCTAAAATCCCCGCATCTGCTTGAATTTTTGCAGCTGTCAAATCATAATCTCCAACTGGTTCATCTTTTCCGTTTTTATTGGTCACAATGCCTTGAGCACCAATATAATATGCTCTAGCGTCAGATAAATACCTCTGCTCTTTTGCCTTATTGACATATCCCAATACACTAGGTACTGCAATAGCAATCAGAATTCCCATAATTACCAATACTACAATGATTTCAATCAGCGTAAAACCTTTCTTGTTTCTTTTTAAACTCTTCATTTTAAACATCTCCTTTATTTATGATGTCAATGTGACATACATCTTCTTTACTATCTTATCATAAGAGAATAGAAATTGGAAATTTTTTTCTAACTTTTTCTTTTTATCAACGGAAAAGGATAATTTCCTTAATAATTCCATTTGTTTTGTAAGAATAGCATGTTAATTTATGCAGTTTGTATAAGATTGATTTATACTATAATAACAAAAAGTTATCATTTATTTATTTTTAAAGGTATACATGCAGATAGCTGCTGCTACAGCTACATTCAGTGATTCAAAAGTATCCATTTCGATATATACATTTTGATCTGTTTGGCATAATATTTCTTCCCGGACGCCTTTTCCTTCATTCCCCATGATAAGTGCATGACGTTTTTTTGGATGAACTTGTGATAAAGGAATTGCTTCATGTAATGAAGTTCCATAAATTTTATATCCCTTTTCTTTAAGCTCTTCTATCGCAGTAAGTAATTCTGTACGAATAATATTTAGATGAAAAAGTGCTCCTTGTGTAGATCGAATAACCTTTTCATTATATACATCTACTGAATTTTTAGATAGCAATATTGTTTGATAGGAAAAAGATAAGGCAGTGCGTAAAATCGTACCAAGATTTCCGGGATCTTGAACACCATCCAGAATGATGATCTTATCTGATGTAAGTGCTTGCTGCTCAGGAAAATGACAAACCGCCATTACCCAACTTCCTGATACACTATCAGTTAATTTTTTTAAAATTTCTCTTGTAACATAGTATACGGGATATTGTTCATAAGGTATGTTTTTCCCTTGTTCAACAAGAATACATTCAATAAGGCCAGCCGTATGCGCTTCTTGCAGTAAATGCTCACCCTCAATCAAAAACTTTTGATCTGCATCTCGATACTTTTTTTCTTTGTATTTTGCCCACTGTTTGATTTTCGTATTTGTCAATGATGTTATTTCCATAGTTTTCTGTCCTCATTCTTCTAATTTCATTTGCTAGTTTTTAATATCTAAAATCTGTTAAGCCTCTGAATAACTTGTGCCTTTTCATAAAGGCTTAAATCATTCAGATAAACATCATGTTTCGGATGTTTATTGCCATGAATACTTTTTATCTATTTTAACATAAAAATGTCAAAATCGTATAAAAATAATGATTCCTCTAGAACAACCCAAAGAACTGTAAAAAAAAAGGCTGTTTATCATAATTGACAAACAACCTTATCGATTATTCTAAAACCGCAGCACAGCGTTCACATAAACCATCTTCAGCATTTGATTCCGTGATATTCCAGCATCTTGGGCATACTTTCCCTTCACATTTTTCAACAGCAATTTGACAAACCTCATATGCTTTTAACTCATCTACGGAAAAGCTTACTCTTGAAACAATTAACCATTGATTAAATTTATTACCGCAATATTCTTCAATCAAAGCGCGGTCTTCATCATTTACATTGATTATTACATGTGCTTCCAAAGATTTACCAATGATCTTTTCTGCACGTGCTTCTTCCAATGCTTTAAAGACATCTGCACGAATCAGCATTAAACGTGCTACTTTTTCTTTAATTTCATCAGCATTTTCAAAAATCGGTACTACCGGGAACGCACCCAAATGAATGCTTTCCTCTTCCGTATGGAAGAAATCATTAACTTCTTCTGCCGTATGTGTCAAAATTGGTGCCCATAAGCGCACTAACGTATCTACCGCATAATATAGAACTGTCTGTACCTGACGTCTTCTGTTGGAATCTTTCTTTTCAATATACAAGATATCTTTTGTATAATCCAGATAGTAAGCAGAGAATTCATTTGTCATCAAATTGGTCAGCATACTTGTCACATCAGCAAAACGATATTCTCCATATGCTTTTTTAACCTTTTCACAGACATCTGCCAACATGATTAACATATACTTATCCAAAGCAGGCAATGTATTAACATCTACCAGATCAGCCTTAGTAAAGTCGTTTTCGCCATCAATATTAGCCAACAAGAAACGGAAAGTATTACGTACCTTACGATAATTTTCACTGATTTGTTTTAATATCTCATCAGACATACTACAATCTCCCTGATAATCTACACTTGCCGCCCATAAACGTAAAATATCAGCTCCATATTTCTTTGTAATTTCTCCAGGTGCTACGGCATTCCATTGTGATTTGCTCATTTTCACACCTTTACCATCCATGACGAATCCATGGCTTAATACTTGTTTATATGGAGAATGTCCATGAACTGCCGTACCAATGATCAAAGAAGAGTTGAACCAACCACGATACTGATCGCTGCCTTCAAAATATAGATCAGCGGGATAACCTAAACCGCGTTCCACCATGGCGCCGGTATGCGAGCTTCCGGAATCAAACCAAACATCCATGGTATCCGTTTCTTTACGGAAAACACCATTTGGAGAACCAGGATGGGTATAACCTTCTGGCAATAAATCTTTTGCCTCTTTTTCAAACCAGATATTAGAGCCAAATTCCTTGAATAAACCCGCCACATGGTCAAATACTGTCTGATCCATAATAGGTGTATCATCTTCCGCATAGAAAATTGGAATTGGAACACCCCATGCACGTTGACGTGATATACACCAGTCACCACGATCTGCAATCATATTATGCATACGTTGCTGACCCCACTTAGGAATCCAATCTACATTGTCAATTTCTTCAAGCAACTGATCACGAATTTTATCAATAGAAGCGAACCACTGCGTAGTAGCACGGAAAATGATTGGTTTTTTGGTTCTCCAATCGTGTGGATATGAATGAGTAATGAATTCTAACTTCAATAAAGCCCCGATTTCATCAAGCTTTTGTGTTACTGTCTTATTAGCATCATCTACGTATTGTCCAGCTAACCATTCCCCGGCATCACTCATCATGCAGCCATGCTCATCAACATTGCAATAGGCTGGTAACCCATATTTCTGGCCAACAAAGAAGTCATCTGCACCAAAGCCTGGAGCTGTGTGTACACAACCGGTACCTGCATCAGCAGTAACATGATCACCTAAAATAATTAATGATTCACGATCATATAAAGGATGTTGGCAAGTGATCATTTCTAATTCACTACCCTTAAATGTCTTCAACAATTGCTTTTCTTGTAAACCGAACTTTTCCCATAGTGCATCTACTAATTCTTCTAATACGATCAGCTTACCTTTTTCACTATTCACAAGCGCATAAGTATAATCTTTATTCAAGCAAATTGCAAGGTTTGCTGGAATAGTCCAAGGCGTTGTTGTCCAGATGACAAAACTAGTATCAGTGTCTAAAATTCCTTTACCATCTTTTACTGGAAATTTCACAAAGATCGTAGGAGATTTAACATCTTTATATTCTATTTCAGCTTCTGCCAATGCCGTTTCACTGGATGGGCTCCAGTAAACCGGTTTTAACCCTTTATAAATCAAGCCATTCATTGCCATCTTACCAAAAATTTCAATTTGATGGGCTTCAAATTCTTTTGTTAAAGTGATATAAGGATGATCATAATCACCAACAACCCCCAAAGATAAAAAGCCGGCTTTTTGTTTTTCTACTTGTTCCATTGCATAGTTATAGCAAAGTTTACGGAAATCCGCCAATTCCATTTCTTTACGATTGTGTCCTAATTTCTGGATAGCCGTTTCAATAGGAAGACCATGCGTATCCCATCCTGGAATATAAGGCACTTTATAGCCATCCATAAATTTTGAACGGATGATAACATCCTTTAAAATTTTATTTAAGGCATGACCCAGATGGATGTCTCCGTTGGCATATGGAGGACCATCGTGTAAAACAAATGGTTCACAGCCTTCCCGTTTCTTTAACATCTTTTCATAAATGTTTTGTTCCTTCCAGCGTTTTTGAAATCCTGGTTCTTTGCTTGGAAGTTTTCCACGCATTTCAAACTTTGTTTTTGGCATCAATAATGTTTCTTTGTATTCCATATCATTTTCCTCCTAACATAAACAAAAAAAACACGCTTCCTTGTCTAAGGACGCGTGAACGTGGTACCACCTTAGTTCTATTTCTTATCAAAATAGCACTCAAACAGATAACGGCTGTAACCGTATCATCTTACTGTTTTCAGATGATAAGCTCCAAAGTGATTTTTCTTTTCGCTTCACACAGGACTTCCACCAACCGCCTGTTCTCTTTGCATCCACCGATAAGAAACATGTCTTTTTCTTCGCTTTTATAATTCTTTTTTTAATAAATCCATCTTTGGAATCGCCGGTGTTTCAAAATCGTCCAACGCTTCCTCAATCTTGTGCAGCTCTTCTTTCATACTGCTTTTCATATCATTAGCCTCATCACCCAAACGGGCAATTTCCATCAGAATACCTCGTGCCATCATCAATGCTTCTTTGATAATCGTATCTGCATTCTGATTCGCCGTGTCGACGATCATATTCGCCTCTTTCATTGCCATACGTGCCATTTCACTGGCAGCACTTTCCTTGATATGCAGATTGTCATTCAATTTCCGATACTCATTCTCAAGCACCTTTTTTTCCTGACGCAACATTTCAAGCTCACGATTTACACTTTCCAGTTTTTTCTGCAAGGCATCCATTTGGAGCTTTTGCGTCTGCATGTAATCATCGACCTGATAACGGTTGTAGCCGTTTTTCATCGTATCAAATATACGTTTGTCCATACCATCACCCTATCTACTGATACTTGCCCGCCAGAATCACCAAATGATCCTTTTTGGTCGTTTTCACAATTTCCTTGAAGTAAAAACGTCCATGTCCACGAATGGAAATAGCACTATTATTATTGCATAAATAGGAAGTTTCTTCAAGTATTACATGATTAACTTTTACAAGTCCTGCACGTATCAGCTCCTGCGCTTTCTTCCTTGAAATATTTGCAAAGCTTGATACAAGTACATCTAAACGTAGGCTCGATACGATTTTATGCTCATACCGTATTTTTGGCTCATAAGTGACTTCACCTTCATAACGTTTAAAATGCACATTGCTTCGTTTAATGCGTGTCAAATTACACACGATATAATTTTCGATTTCTTCATCTACAAAAATGATAAGTTCATTATCTTTTACAATTAAGTCACCGATTTTTTCCCGTTCAATACCAAGATTGAGAATTGCCCCTAAAACATCTGGATGTGCAAGCTTACCAAATTGCGGTGAATAAGTCGCCTTGAGAATCGTTATTTTTAAATCAGCCAGTTCATCTTCATAAGGTAAAAGTGCATAGCGACAACGTTCTGCACCTTGATAACCTCCGGATTTTCCATACGGTATCTGATGCCCTAAAATAGCATCGCAGATGTTACATTCATCAGGCGCAAAAAATGGAGTAACGACAATTCGACGGCGGCGTTCCATCAGATCTATCAGATCATAAATACGCTTTACGAATTTTTCATTACCCCTATAATGTTCAAAATGAATTGGCAATGCTAGTCCTCTTCACTGGCATCCAGATTAATTTCTCCGTGAACAGCAACATTTCTTGGAGCACACAGAATAACATTATGTCCAATCTTTTGAATGGTTCCATCCAGTGCGAAAATAACACCTGTTAAGAAATCGATGGTTCTTTGTGCATAATCTCTTTGCAGTTTATGTAAGTTAACGACCGCTGCTTTATTCTCTTTTAAACGTTTAGCGACTTCTTCTGCCTCATCAAATGAACGAGGTTCAAACAATACCATTTTTGTGTCGCCAGGCAAACGATTTATAGCTTTGGATTTTGGCTGTTCATATTCGGAAAGAGAAGGACTTTCTTCTTCCTGTTCCACTTCCAAAACATCATCTTCATCCATTGGTGCAATAAACTCTTTGAATTTCTGACCGATGCTCATGTAGCATACCTCCTATACATTACTTATATTTTAGCACAAATGTGCATTAAGAAAAAGTTTTTTGTGTAATTTAAGTGATTCTTCATAATTGGAATCTCATTTTCGTCATTCATTGACAAATTTCTACAGACAGAACTTAAAGCACCTAAAAAAGCTTACTATAAACTTAGGGTATTTAAGAAAAGCAGCTGCAGGATAGCAGCTGCTCTTTAATATTAATACATTCCGCCTTGTGGCATTGGTGGCATAGGCGCTTCTTTTTCTTTGATAGCAGCAACGCCTGCCTCTGTTGTTAAGAATAATGCAGAAATACTTGCAGCATTCAACAATGCACTTCTTGTTACTTTTGTTGGGTCAATAATACCTTCTTCAAACATATTCACCCACTTGCCGTATTTTGCATCAAAGCCCATATTCGCCTCAGCACCTTTCTGGTGTTCGACGATTTCTTCAGCGTTATAACCAGCATTTTCGGCAATCTGTGCAATAGGTGCTAATAACGCATCCATGACTACCTTAATACCTTTCTGTACATCGACGATATCTGATTTCAACTGATCTTTTAAAGCCACATAAGCTTCAACCAAAGCAGCACCACCGCCAATTACGATACCTTCTGCAACAGCAGCACGCGTTGCGTTCAATGCATCTTCAATACGCAGTTTCTTTTCTTTCAGTTCACTTTCTGTAGTTGCACCAACCTTAATGATAGCAACGCCATCGCTTAACTTACCTAAACGTTCTGCATAGCGTTTTTTATCATAATCGCTCTTACAGTTTTCCATCTGTGCGCGTACTTCAGCAATACGAGCTGTAATTTCATCTTTATTGCCATTTCCGCCAATCATTGTTGTATTATCTTTTGTAATAACTGCTTTCTTCACGCTACCTAATTCTTCCAATTTCATGTCTTTTAATTCCATGTTCAAATCTTTTGAATAGAATGTAGCACCTGTTAACACTGCAATATCTTTCAAAATTTCTTTCTGATTATCACCAAAACCAGGAGCTTTCGTAGCAACTACATTAAATGTACCACGCAGTTTATTGACAACCAAAGTAGAAGTTACTTCATTTTCAACATCATCTGCAATGATCAACAATGGTTTATTGGACTGCACTACCTGTTCTAATACTGGAAGCACTTCTTGCACATTATTGATTTTCTGGTCAGTTACCATAACAAAAGCATTTTCTAAGACTGCTTCCATTTTCTCATGATCACTTACCATATATGGAGAAACGTATCCTTTATCGTACTGCATACCTTCACTGATTTCTAATTCTGTATCAAATCCATTAGATTCATCAACAGAGATAACACCATTACGGCCAACTTTATCCATTGCTTTAGCAATGATTTCACCAACTTCTTTACTGCCGCTGGAAATAGCCGCAACACTGGCAATATCACTGTTTGTTTCTATTTTACGACTCTTATCTAGAATATGATTTGCCACTTCCTTGCTAGCATATTCAATACCTTCACGCATTAATACAGGATTTGCACCTTTTTCTACCTGACGCAAACCGTTGCTAATCATGCTTTGTGCTAAGATGGTTGCTGTTGTTGTACCATCACCAGCAGTATCGTTTGTTTTATTGGCTACTTCATAAACTAATTTCGCACCCATATTTTCAAACTTATCTTCTAATTCAATTTCTTTTGCAATAGAAACACCGTCATTTGTGATTAATGGTGATCCAAATTCTTTTTCTAAAACGACATTACGTCCTTTAGGACCTAAAGTTACACGTACTGCATCAGCCAGTGTATTCACACCTGCTAACATTGCATTTCTTGCATCTTTTGAAAAACGTACTTCTTTTGCCATGTTCATTACCTCCTGTTTGTTTTTATCTTACGCAATGACTGCTAAAATATCTTCATCTTCTACGATGATGAATTCTTCTTCATCTAATTTCACATCTGTACCAGAATATTCTTTGTATACAACCTTATCATCAACTTTAATTTCTGCTTCACTTTCTGGTCCAATCGCTACTACAGTAGCATAACTTGGTTTGTTTTTACTGTTATCTGTCAGGATAATTCCACTTGCCGTTTTTGTTTCCTTTTCGGCTTTTTCCTTCTTTAAAATCACGTTTTTGTGTAATGGCTTTAACATCTAAGATTCCTCCTTTAAGTTTTAGCACTCGCAGTTCATAACTGCTAACACCCTATATTATACTCACTTTTAGCACTTTGGCAATAGGAATGCTAAAAAAAGTTCATATTTTTTTAGCTGGTGATTTATAAACATTAAGCAGCTTTGCAAACGACAGTCACATTATACGTAAAAAGCTTTATTTATATGCTGTGATAAGAGTGCTTCCTTTATCAATTTCATTTTACGACAAGTTAAAACAAAGCTATGATAACTAGTAATTGAAAAAAGCTCGCATATAAGCGAGCTTAGTGCGTATGAGATCCACAATCATGATTACCACAATCGTGATTACCTTCCTCATGATGATGGTTACATTTACCATTGGGATCATCCTGTAGTGTTCCCTTCTTTAACTGTTCTACAATTTCATCAACATTTCCACTGGCACCACCAATTAAAGCTATATGAGCTTTAGCTAACGCATCACGTGCGCCTTGACCGATACCACCACATACTAATACATCAACACCAGCTTCTTGAATCAGTGTAACTAGCGCACCATGACCGCTCCCATTAGCGCTAAGAAGTTCTTTTCTTACAATTATGCCATCTTCTATATCAACAAGTAGAAAAGCAGGGCATTTCCCAAAGTGTTGGAATACCATATGATTTTCATAAGTTATTGCATATTTCATCTTCATCACCTCAAATTATTTCGTATATGCATCATCATTGATAGAAATATTAAATTGCTTTAAGAATGTAGCAATATCTTCTTTTACAGTTGCCGCTTTAACATAGTTAATATTCAGACGAGGCCATGTCTTAACCGCAATCTGTGCATTTGGAATACCTAATTTCTCTGGAGTTGCCGTTTCTACTGCTTTGCTAATCGCCGTTTCATCCTTTTTACTTGTTTCATTAGCAAACGTTGTAGCTGTTTCAATATATTTCTTTACTTTATCCTCTGAACCTTTTTTTACAAATAACGCTGCTTGTGGATATCCCGCACTCTTTGTATTATTTTTATTTTGGTACTCTTTTTGTAAATCTTTTAAAACCTTTAAAGTTATTCCTTTTTCTTTTGCTTTAGCAATGGTTGCTGTAGCAGCAGGTTCAGCCATCAACCCGACATTTGCTTTCTTACTTAATAATTGTTGTTGTACTTCATTCACAGAAGCAAAATAAGTGATTTCAGGTTTTATGCTTTTCACATCCAAGCTAGCCATAAAAACTTTCTGTGGCACCGCTTTTTCTCCAAAAGCCGCAAACATTCCTGTTTCTGTTAAAGCTTTTTCATCAGTTCCAACAACATATAAATTACCCCAGGTTACGACACTGTCTAACCTATATTGACTTTTTCCTTTTGATAATAATGCAGCTCCTAAATTAATAGGTGCGATGATAGCATCATATTCTCCATCTTCCTTAGCAATTTCTGCACTGATGACACTTGTACCGTCAACGGTGTCAACACTCACATTTTTATCACCGTATAATCCTAACAATGATAAACTAGTTGCCCCTAAAGGCGCCAGTACCTTAATCGGTTCTGTTTTTGCTTCCTCTTTTTTTGTGTCATCATTACTTGCACAGGCACTTAAAGACAAAGCCATGACACCTGCCAGTAATCCCTTCAATAATTTCATAAACGTTTCTCCTTCACTTCAGCACTCAGCTTAGCGATAAATTCTTCTACCGGCATTGTCACAGATTCCTTACTTTGTGCACGACGTACCGTAACTGTATTAGCTTCTACTTCTCCATCACCAATAACAAGCTGATAAGGAATTTTAGCAAGCTGTGCTTCTCTTATACGATACCCCAATTTCTCATTTCGTGCATCTGATTTGCTCCTAAATCCCATCGCTAACAATTTTTCATTTATAGCATTTGCAGCTTGCGCATGACGTTCATAATGTACCGGAACGACCATGACTTGAGTTGGTGCCAACCATGTAGGGAAATGTCCTGCATAATGCTCGATCAAAATACCAATAAAACGTTCAATTGATCCAAATATAACACGATGCAGCATAACAGGTCGCACTTTCGTGCCATCCTTTTCTACATATGTTAAATCAAAGCGTTCAGGTAGATTCATATCCAATTGAATCGTTCCACATTGCCATTCTCTTCCTAAGGAGTCTTTGATATGGAAGTCAAGTTTTGGCCCATAGAAAGCACCATCTCCTGGATTGACTTTATAATCCTTACCGGCACTGACACATGCATCAGCAAGAGCTTTTTCACTCTTTTCCCAAATTGCCAGATCTCCAATGTATTTCTTTTCCGGACGTGTCGATAATTCAATACGATAGGATAAGCCAAAGATAGAGTATACGCGATCAATGAAGTTGATCAATTCCTTTACTTCACTTTCAATTTGATCTGGGCGCATGAAAATGTGAGCATCATCTTGCGTAAAAGTACGAACACGGAATAGCCCATTTAAAGCTCCACTGGCTTCATGGCGATGTACCTGCCCTAATTCTCCCATGCGCAGTGGCAAATCTTTATAGGAATGTAGACCATTTTTAAACACTAATAAGGACCCTGGACAATTCATTGGCTTGATTGCAAATTCGCGATCATCCACCATTGTCGTATACATATTTTCTTTATAGTTTGCCCAATGTCCACTTACTTCCCATAATTCCTTGCTCATCATGATTGGTGTTTTGATAAATTTATAATTTTCTTTTGTATGTTCTTCATACCAGAAGTTTTCTAACAGATTACGAATAATCATTCCATTTGGCAAAAAGAATGGCATACCTGGTGCATATTCACTCATCATGAATAGACCCATTTCACGTCCTAATTTTTTATGGTCACGTTTTTTGGCCTCTTCCAGCATATGCAAATGTTCTTCTAATTCTTCTTTTGTTGGATAGCAGACACCATAAATACGTTGCAGCATTTTATTTTCTGCATCACCTTTCCAATAAGCTCCGGAGTGTTTTAAAAGTTTGAAGTTTTTCAACAGCTTAACCGTTTCTACATGCGGCCCGCGACATAAATCGATAAACTCTCCTTGTTGATAACAGGTAATTGTTCCATCTTCCAAATCTTGAATCAGATCAATCTTATAAGGATCGTCCGCAAACATTTCTAAGGCTTCTTCTTTACTAATTTCTTTACGGACAATACGCTTTCCATCTTTGGCGATCTTCTTCATTTCCTTTTCGATTTTTGGCAGGTCTTCATCTTTGATTACATCATCACCAAGATCAATATCATAATAAAAACCATCTGATATAACTGGTCCTACCCAAAATTTTGCCTGTGGATACAGACGCTTTACAGCCTGTGCCATCATATGAGCACAGGAATGATTCAACATGCTTAATTGTTCATTTTCTCTAATATCAATCATACGTTTAACCTCCTATTTTATACATCTCGTATGTGATTCCATCGTTTACTTCTTTTCTCATGAAATGACCCTTACAGGCTAAGATTGTTTGACGGCTTGCCACGTTTGTTTCCTCACAACTCACTAGACAAGCATTCATGTGGAAGTTTGCTTTCGCTATTGCAAGTACTTCTTCAAGCATCCATTTAGCGATTCCTTTTCTTCTTTTATCTGGTGCTACACTATAGCCGATATGTCCGCCAATACGTTCTAAATAAGCATTTAGTTCATGACGTAACATGATAACTCCAACAATTTCTTCATCTTCCATAGCTAGATATAAAGAACTGCCAACGATACCATTTGGAAGATTACGTTCTTCATGCCAGTCCATCATCATTTGTAAATAGGCTTTTGTATCTTCGCAAGTATCTAAGAAAGCCAAACCGCAAATCACGCTGTCTTTCGGGAACTTATCCACATAACGTTTTAATGCTGTCGCATAAGTGCTGTTTGCCAAACAAAGTATCATGCATCATCACCTCCAGTTAAAAGAAAAAAGACTGCATCTCAAAGGACGTCAGTCTTATACGCGGTACCACCTTTATTCTTCGCATAAGCGAAGCTCTCAAACCTGATAACGCAAGGTATGCGGCACACCCTTTCAGGGGCAACTCCAAGGTAGTAAAGACAAGGCTCTTCGTAAAAGCTTTCACCATCCGCTTTTCTCTCTGCTTTCAAAGCACATATCTTCATGTCCTCTTCTTCGTTTGTCTACCTTATTTTTATACACCATAAGTTTCTGATTGTCAATGTTAACACAAGCTTTCCTTACATTTTCCCTAGTGAAAAAGATGTTGAAGCGATAGCCATATGTATTCTACCATTTGCTAATTATCGCAGTTAGAGGATACTGCCTTTAGTTATTTTATGGATAGATTGTAAGAATTACAGAAACTGTTTTTCCTATTTTATATCCCCTTTTTGGATATAACATCCTAAACATATAACGGTTAGCATAATTTGATGAAAACTGTTTCTCTAACCTACCAATTATGGGATTGACTGGTGGCACTTATAGAACTATGGTAAAATACCATCTATGTGAATGGTAAATTTTGGAATTCTCAATAAATACCAAAATTTAGTATAATTCACAATAGAGAAAGGAGTGCATTATGAGAAGAACATATGGATATGTCCGGGTATCAAGCCAAGATCAAAATGAGGCAAGGCAATACCTGGAGATGCTGGATTATGGGATTGATAAAAAATATATCTATATGGATAAGTTAAGTGGAAAGGACTTTAATCGTCCAGCTTATCACAGACTTGTTTATAAAAAACTGAAACCTGGTGATTTGCTCGTAATCAAAAGTATTGACCGACTGGGAAGAAATTACAATGAAATCCTAAATGAATGGAAGTACATAACCAAAACCAAAAGTGTCGATATCAAAATTCTCGATATGCCGTTACTAGACACTGATCAAAACAAAGATTTGATTGGCACCTTAATTGGTGATATCGTATTACAGTTATTATCTTTTGTTGCGGAAAATGAACGTAATAACATTCACCAGCGTCAAGCTGAGGGTATTCGTGCCGCCAAAATGAGAGGGGTACGTTTTGGTCGTCCGGAGATTGATTTACCGAAAGATTTTGAAAAAATCATGGTACGCTGGAAAAAAGGCGAATTGATGAGTAAGGATGCTATTAAAGAATCCGGTTTAAAATACTCAACCTTTTATAAAAAAGCCAGAGAATATGAGGAAAACAGAAGGATGAAAGAAAACGACAGATAGCTAGCGTGCATATCTGTCGTTTTTTTGATAAATATTTAGAACACAAAGTTTCCTTTGCGAAATACTGGTACACAAGATCCATCATCTTTTATACCATCAATGCTCATATCATCATTACCAAACATGAAGTCTACATGTGTCATAGAATGATTCGCACCTGCTTTATTCAATTCTTCTTCATTCATATCAATGCCTCCCTCAACATTCATAGGATAGGCATCGCCAAGAGCGAGATGGCACGATGCATTCTCATCAAATAAGGTATTAAAGAATAATATACCGCTTTGTGAGATTGGCGACGCATCTGGAACGAGAGCCACTTCACCTAAATAACAGCTGCCTTCATCAAAATGAATCAGCTCAGATAGTGTATCTTTCCCTTCTTCAGCATCAAAATCAACTACTTTGCCATCTTTAAATTCCATCCAGAAGCCGTTAATCATATTACCATTATAGTTTAATGGTTTGCTAGCTACGACCTTACCCTGTACTCCTGTCTTTTTGGGCATTGTAAAAATTTCTTCTGTAGGCATATTCGGATTAAAAATCACACCAGCAACTGTCTTTTCACTTCCCCCTGCCCAAATATGATGATCCACAAGTTCAACTGTCAAGTCCGTTCCTAAACAATTGGTGAAATGTAACGCTTTAAACTTATGTTCATTAAGTGCTTGTATACGTCGTACGAAATTGTTTTGCATCTCATCCCATTCTGCAATTGGATCATTATCTTCTCGTACGTGTACGGCATGGAGAATACGCTCCCATAACTCTTCAACTGCCTCATTTTCAGCATCTTCAAATTCCGGGAATACTTCCATAGCCCACGCTTTATTTGGCACTGCGATAATACTCCATTGCGTTTTATTCATCATCGTATAAGCCTGCGCTTCTTTATTAGCTTTTGCACCAGCTAAACGTGCTTTCGCAACTTTGGCAGCGTCCACATCCTTAAAGACTCCAGGAAGTTCACTTATGATATGAAGGATGCAAGCACCCTCTTTTAAATAATCCAGTTTTGAATGTACTTGCCATTCTCGAACATTGCACAAAGTTTCTTCATCAGCATGCAAATAAGTCTGACGACGATTCATATCATCCTGATAAAATACAACAACTTCTTTGGCTCCAGCTGCATATGCTTCTTCAACACAAGCTCGTGTCATTTCTACTGCATCCACATCTGCTTGAATAAGCAATGTTTGTCCTTTTTGTAAATTAACTCCTTTGCGAATTGCAAGATTTGCATATTTTTTAATGATTGCTTTGTTCATATATTTAATCCTTTACATAGGCTTTTGGCAACATCGCAGCACCTATGATACCTGGCTCTTCTAACTCGGCTTCTTTAAATTCTACAATCTGCATCCCTTTGTGGATCATATTACGGAAATAGTTTTCCATTTTTTCAAAGAAAACATCTTTCCCTTTCATTACGCCACCACCAACAACAAATACTTCTGGATCCACAACATGTGCAATCACGGAGAACATGATAGCTAAATCATATGCCATGTCATCACACAACTTTAATGCCTCTGCATTGCCTTTTCTTGCCAGATCAAAAACATCCCCAGCATGTGCAATCGCATCTATTCCGAATACAGCTTTTCCTTTTCTTGTCATCGCTGTACCGCTCGCTTCGTTTTCTACAGCACCAACATTCAAATAATTCACTTTTTCACGATTGCGATCTATGATGATATTTGCAATTTCACCAGCATGCCCATTCTTGCCAGCAACTACATGCTGATCGACAACCAAGGCTCCACCTATACCTGTCGAAATAGTAACATAATATACAATTCCTTTGCCCTTACCAGCACCTAAAACCGCTTCACCCATACCGGCAACATTAACATCATTATCAACAAAGGTTGGCTTATGGAAATGATCTTCAATACGTTTAGCAATTGGATAGCCTTCAAAGCCAGGCAAATTTGTAGCCAATACCATTTTACCGTTCACTGTATCTACAGGGCCAGGCACTCCCATACCGATACCGACACAATCATCATAACCATCAATGCTTTCAATCAAAGAAATAATTTTCGCGATTACATGTTCTGTGCCTTTACCAATTTCTGTAGAATCTTTTACGATTTGTAAAACATTACCTTCTTCATCGACTTTGGCAACTCGTACATTTGTGCCTCCTAAATCGACACCAATATAAGTTTTCATAAAACTCCTCCTTCACATTTGCTAGTTCTATTTTAGCATAAATGAAAGGGTTTTTCTCTAATTAATCTAAATTTCTCTTACGCTTTCTCAACATACAGAGCACGCATAAAGATGTAATAGAGCAAAGCATCAAGAAATCCCTGCGCAAACTAGCATCCATGGTAACAACATTATGCTTTACTTTTATCTTTTCATCTTTCATCACGATTGTTTTATTATGTTTAGCCGTAAATGTGATATCGTCTGCTTTTTGATAATTCTTTGGCGCATATACCTCATGAAATACATAGTTTTTGCCTTCTTCCAGATACATGACAGTATAAGGGGTTCCATCACTTGTCCATTCCGCTATCACTTGCCCATTTTGCTTATCTAGTATTTGTAAAATAGCGCCTTTTAAGTGCTTTTTATCTTTCTCATCAATCTTATCAAAGCGCATCTTTACTGGTACATTTTCAATACGGATTTCTAAAACATCCCCATGTTTCGCAACCTTTGCCTGATAAATATGATCGTTTAAAGTATAACCGGCGACTTGCTCTTTTTCCTGTACATAATACATACCTAATTCTAAATTAGCAAAATGTGCATAACCGTTTTCATCTGTTTCCTGTTCTTTCAAGATATGTGACATATCTTTTTTATCCGATAACCTAAACGTCACATTTTTCATCCTTTGGTTTTTATTTTCACTATCTACTTTATGGATCAAAAGACTGCCTCTGGCAAGTTTATTTTCTAATGTGCTTTCTGCTTGCAGATGTACAACATAATTCACCACATCTTCACCATGCCAGCCGATTTCAAAATCATATTCTTTTTCATCCAGTACATATTGGGCATTGGTCTTAAGTTCCTTTACATAATAAACACCGTTAGGTAAATCGATCATGTTTTCTAATTTTCCTGTTTTATCAATGCCACTTGTATGTAATAACGTCCCATTAGGTATCGCAACCTTTCCCATGTAATCATAAATATCTTCTCTAGCATATATACCATAAAGAACATCTAGATAAGCATCTTCATTCTTAAAAACTTCCTGTTGTTCCAAAAGTTTCGTCATATTTAAGGTAAAATGCGGACGTTCGTTATATAGGGAAGATGTATGAATCTGAAGCTTTGTTGTTTGTGCGTCTTCAATCATGAAATAATGCTTTCTAACATCTTTTACATAACCATGTGGTGTTTTCGTTTCCATGTAATAATATGCTCCACACACCAAATGCTTACTAGCAACTTCGTCCCAATCTGATTCTAAGCTTTCAACTTTTTCATCTTTATGGTAATACAAAGTATTTCCAATTTTAATGTCTTCTGCAGCATATATCGTAATTTCTGCATGCAATAGGTTTGATGTTTCCCATACCGGACTTTCCGTCTTACCAAATTCACACTGGCCAGTTACAGTTGACATAAAGATTTCACCCGTTTTTTCCCAGACCAATTGTCCTAAGACAAGTTCATCTTTCATTTCTACGAATTGCAAATCTCCACTATCTTTTATTTCGAATTCAACATCTTGTGCTAAAGCATACCCATGTGGACTAGAAATTTCATGGAGAATATAGGTGGTATTTGGTTGTAATCCTTTTACGATATGTGGCTTGATCTTGCCTTTATCATCCTTACCATCTTGTCCAGAAATCCATGTTGCAAAAACTGCCCCAGGTTCATCTTTTGGGTAAATCATCATTTGTGCACCTTCGATTTCTTCGTCATTGGTAATATCTTTTTTGGCAACTTCTACTTCCGTGATTTCATTTTCTATAAATGCTTTATATGTTATCGAAGGAATATCCTGTCCTTGGTAATGCGCATCAATCTGTTCTTCAAAATTTGTAGAAACATACCCTATTGGTGCTTTTGTTTCTTTCAATTTATACATTGAAAGCGGCAAATCACTTATTATTGGTACTTTTCCATCTTTTGATGACGTCGCAGTTTCAATACATTCATCCTTGCGAATTAACATTTTGCCATCTACCGATACGATATCTTGCATGGCATACAGTTTAAATTCTGCATTTGCTAAAGGTTGTTTCGTATCTTTATCAAGTTTTTGTACATCAAGATGAACTTTCTGCCGTTTATTCTCAAACATACCCGCCAAAGCAAACACAATAGGCACCTCTTGGGTTTCATATTGTAGAGAAACATCATGTACTTCATTGGTTTGTATGAATCCTTCTGGCGCCTGCTGTTCTTTCACCATGTAGTTTCCAAGTGGTAACAAGTTAGAATGCGCCATACCGTTTTTATCGGTTTTAATGCTTTCCACTAATTGGTTTTTCTTATACAAAAGTGTCCCGCTGTTATCTGGAGCAAAAATATCTTCTTTAGCAAATATTGCAAATTGAGCATTTGGCAACTTTCTTGTTTCATATACAAATTGTACATTTCCTTTACCATCTTTTTTTACATCAGTCAAAACTTCTCCTTGTTTTTCTACGCTTATTTTCCCTTTAACCGAGATATCTTTCATGATGATGCAAATAACAGGAGTTGTACCATCTGGCAATGTTTCATACGCCACATTGGAACTGACTTTAAATTTTACGGGTGTCGTGTTTACCAAATAAGGTTTTGGAGCATTAGTTTCTTCTAATTGATAATTCCCTGGTTCTAAAACATCTCCAGTCATTACCGTACCACTTTCATCACTTGTCCAACTATCAACATAATGAGGGAAAGGATTCCATTCCCAATAACCAAAATATGAATTAGTATCTAAGTTTTTTATCTTAAAGGTTGCGCCAGAAACAGCAATGGTTTTTTGTGTCTGCGCATCTTGTTTGATGATAGATATCACAGCATGGAATTTCTTATCATTGAAAATACGCCACGTTTGTGGTTCTCGCTTATCTTCTTTTATGATAACCGTAAAGTCGTCAATCCTGTAATGCTCATCAGGTACCTTTGTTTCTCTTACGATATATTCTCCATAAGGTAATTCATCACTTAATGCATAGCCTTTCTGATCAGTTTTCATGATAGCTACGGTTTTACCTTCTGCATTTTTCGCAATTGGTGCTTTATCCCATGAACCAGCTTTATTTACATCTGCTTTTAATTTGATTGTAAATTCCGCACATTCTAATAGATCAGTCTCCCCAGACCCATGATCTGATATTTTAATAAGTTCAAATGCTTGTGCTTTCACTCTTTCTAAAACAGTCTGTTTCTTGGTAATGATTGCTTCACTTTGATTTACATAGTCAAGAATAACATTGTATGTTGTAGTATCTAAAGTATAGCCTTTACTTGGAGTAATTTCTTTAATGTAATAAGCACCTAGATATAAACCATCTTTTGATGCATTACCATCTGCATCCGTCGTCATAGTAGCCACTTTATCATCTGGCTTATAAAGAATCTCACCATCTGCTGGATCCAAGATATTGTCTTTTGCATAGATACCATAAATCGCATTCGCAAGAGTAGCATCACCCAATGGCTGCTTCCCTGTCTTACTATCTTCCTTACTTATCATTATCTTTCCAGGTGTTCGTACATTAGCAAATTCCGCTGTATAAGTTTTTCCTTCTTCACGTATCTGATACTTAATTTTGGTTTCTGAGTACGCATAACCATAAGGTGCTGTTTTTTCTTTCAAATAATAATCACCATAACGCAATAGATCCGTTTTAGCCTTACCAGCGCTATTTGTAGTGATGGTATCAATGAAAGAGTCATCAGATGCCCTATATACTTCAAACACGGTATGTGCTTTTACGATTGTCTTACCTGACTTACTATCTTTCTTCACTACCTGAATATATCCTTCAATCGGCTTATCTTCAACTGTGACTTGGCTATTTTGATCTTCAGTTTTGATTGTGGCATTATAAGTACGTGTACTCAATACATATCCTTCTGGAGCTACGATTTCTTTTATGGTATAACTTCCATAAGTTAATGCTTTAGATCTTACATAAGTACCAGCTTTTGTCGTTAATTGTTGCACTTCTTTTCCGTCAGCATCATAAATGCCATAGATTGCTCCACCGATAGATGCACCATTCAAGCTATCTTTCTTCTTAATTTCGATATAGCCTTCAATTGGTTTATCTTCTGCATTAATGGTGATAACTTCTTCATTTTCTGAAACCGTCACAGGATATTTTGTTGAATTTAAGACATATCCTTCAGGAGAAGCAATCTCTTTCACATAATAATTACCAAAGCGTAGATAGCCAGATTCTGCATATCCTGTAGCTCTGGTAACTAAACGCTGTAATTCTTGGTTTTGTTCATTATAGATACCGTAAGTAGCACCTTCGATTTGTTTTCCATTCTTACTATCAAATTTCCGTAATTTTAATTTGCCTTGTTTCCATTTGTTTGTAGCTGTATAAGTAGCTGTTTTATTAGCTTCAATAGTAACTGAATGGATTGTATTATCTAAAATCAGATGATTAGGAACTTTTGTTTCTTGAATGTAGTATTTGCCTGGAAGTAATTCATTAGCAGTAACTGTTCCATCTTCTCCGGTTGTATAAGTACCTACAGAAGAACTCATATCTTCATTTTTAGATACCTTAAAACTGGTACCTGCTACTTTATTCCCATCTTCATCTATTTTAGCAAGTTTAAGAGAGCCATATTTATTCACCTTTACATCAATATATGCAAAAGTAGGGTCATTCACCAAAAATACTGCCGTCTTTTGATGACCTGCAACACCATCCCAATACATAATGGAATCTCCTTGTTTTGATGATGGTACATTTGATAAGATAATTTCTGAATTATCTTTCGCAGATGCAGTTGCAGTAATGGTTAATTTGTTGCCACTCTTAGTCACGCTCAATCCATCACTTGATTTTACGTTATATTTAGATAAAATTCCTTTTGTATCAGTCAAGGTAATTGATTCACCAATATCTAAAGTATAAGAATTACTATCAAATGATGGTTTTGTGTAATAATCATTAACATCATCCATGATCTGATTTTCAAGAGAAGTCATACTCTCACCACTAACCTGAATATAGTCACGGCGATAACCTAAGACCTTTTCCCAAATCAAATTCTGTGTAGCGGCTGCCCACTTCTTATCGGTTCTACCACTATAGCCATAACCATAATAAGAGATATGGGATAGCTTTTTAATTAATGTTTGAGATAAAGTTTTATCTATATCGTGTATCCCATAAGATACTCCTTCTGGATATCCTACCCCTGGTTCAATACAGTACACATGTTCACCATCACGATATAGCATAGCACCTTGTCCATACGCTTCACCAGCCATACTCCAACCATCCATATACTTTAATGATGTATTTCCTGCAGCATGTATAGGGGCACTATTATTTAACATCGTTGTCAAACACACCGTTCCTGCCAAGGCTAGTTTTGGCAATTTTTTTAATTTGTCTAATAAGCCCATTTCACATTTCCTCCTTTATTGCTTATCTCTGTAACCCTCTTTCATTCAAAAAGCCCAGCAATGCCGGGCTATGGTGGTTTCATCCTAAAATAGTACATGTTATTTATTTTCCTCCTTGCAGCAATAGAAAAAGAGAGCGATTGCTCTCTTTACATATACATAATATTTTAATTTATTTTTCTAAGTTTAATGTTCCATATCCCAAAAGATTGTATAAGCTTGGACATGATTTATATTATTAAATAAAGGACCGGCAGTAAAACCCTTCATCCAGTATGGACTTTTCCTATCTAATGCCAGTCTTTCGCCATCATCCATTGCAGCTTCTATCGTTGGATAAACACCATAACCTCCTTTATAATTCAAAATCGCATTACAAGGTTTGTAAGGATCTTTTCCTAACGGACATAATTTCCCATCATCTTTCTTATTACCGGAAGGTTTATCCGTTTTATTTCCTGAAGAAGACGTATCATTCTTAGCAGGTGCCTTATTTGTGCTATTTGATTCATTAGATTTATTCGTATTGTTTGTAATATTGGTGTTGTTGTTATTAGACTGTCCCGAAACATTCGATGTATTAGAATTGCTAACTCCATTATTTGTAGGTTCACTTACAGGTCTCACAACCTTCTTTTTCTTTACCACAACTTTGAAGCTTTCTTTTGCTTCATTACCATTTACATCTTTTGCAAATACCATCACTTCATAGGTTCCTGCTTTTTTTGTGTTCAGTTTGCCGCTATCTATATAATAACCATTCTTTTCAGTTTTCTTATCACTATATGCTAAATCACCATCTACAGGATCTTTTACAGTTTTTATATTATTTCTAACATCGTATTTCTCGCCTGCATTTAGAGTAACAACTTTTTTCTTAAACTTTATGATTGGATATGCGGTATCCTCAACATCTATCACCATTTGTTTTTCAAGAGTTCTGCTTCCATCTGTAAATGTAACTTTCACTTCTTGTCGTCCTATTTTATTAATATCTAGATCCTCAATCTTAGAAACGCTCACATTCTTGTTCGATTTCTTAGCATCAATCAAAACATTCTTATGAATCGCATGACCATACTCAATAACGATGTTGTCATTTATCGTTACATCAAGCTCTGGTGTACAGCCAATACAGAACACACATAAAATGAAAAGATATCTCAACTTTTTCATATTCTCCCTCCTATACCATCACTATATCATATTTCCTTACTTTTCTATAATATAATTTCCATAATAAAATTCTTATAAAATCTTCATGACTCAGCCTGAACACTTTTTGACATTATCATTGTAACATGGAAAGATGTGCAGAAAACTTGCAATTCACTGGCAAAAAACTCGCAAAAAAAAGACACACACGAATTATGCATGTCTAGAAGTCAATTTATTTTACTTCAATAATCTTCATGGTATTTGTTGCACCATTTCCAACAGGATATCCCGCAACTATAATAATTGTTTCGCCAACTTTGATTCCATGTTCTTTAGCAATTGCACGTGCCAGTTCACATTCATTGTTCTGATTATTTGCAATTTCAGAAAGAACAGTTGTAACACCCCAGTTCATAGCTAATGAACGTTGTGTCTTTTCATCGAAAGTAACAGCAATTACTGGTGCCTCCGGACGGAATTTAGAAATACGGCGTGCCGTTGTACCACTCTGTGTAAAAGCAATTACCGCAGCAACATCCAATGCCATAGCTGTATCTGCTACAGAAATAGCGATTGCATCATTTTTTGTACGCTGTGAAGTTTTAATACTTGCTTTTAAACGTTCACGATATGGTAACGTTGGTTCCATCACCTTAGCAATGCGATCCATCGTCTGTACAGCTTCAATTGGATAAGCGCCGGCAGCTGATTCACCACTCAGCATAATTGCATCTGTTCCATCTAACACAGCATTGGCAACATCACTTGCTTCTGCACGTGTAGGGCGTGGATTTCCTTGCATACTTTCTAACATATGTGTTGCTGTAACAACTGGTTTTCCCATTTCATTTGCCGTTTTAATAATCTGTTTCTGATAAATTGGTACTAATTCCAATGAAACATCAACACCTAAGTCACCTCTGGCAACCATAACACCATCCGCAACATCTAAGATTTCTCTTAAATTATCGAAACCTTCTTGATTCTCGATTTTTGGAATAATCTGAATATCTGGTTTTCCTTCTTCACGAAGAATTTTACGGATTGCCAACACATCTTCTTTACGTCTAGTAAAAGATGCAGCGATATAGTCAACACCCATTTTACATCCGAAACGGATATCAGCATCATCTTTTGCAGAAATAAACGGCATGCTTAAACGCACTCCTGGCAAGTTACAGCCTTTTCTGCTTTTCAATGTATGTGGATTCTCGATACGGCATTTTAATTCGCCTTCTCTTTTTTCAAGAATTGTCAGACGGCATTTACCATCATCAATTAAAATCGTTCCATTCACTTCTACATCGTTAAATACTTCTGGACATTGAATGTGGAATTTTTCATGTGTTCCCAACATTTTTTCACGTACGATGGTAATAATTTCTCCTGTTTCATACGTTTCAGATCCATTTTCAAAGTCACCTAAACGAACCTCTGGTCCTTTTGTATCTAATAAGATTGCAACATTCTTTCCTGTTTCTTTAACAACTTCGCGAATGTTTTTGATACGGTTACCATGTTCTTCATAATCCCCGTGAGAGAAGTTCAAACGGATGATATTCATACCGTTTTCAACCAGCTTCGTCATCATTTCTTTGCTTTCGGATGCTGGCCCGATCGTACAAATAATTTTAGTTTTTCTGTTTTCAATCATAAACTGTTTCCTTTCCTAATAACCTATTTACCTTTTATATGCTATACCAGACGCTCAAACAGATTCTGCAACTTCTTACGTGATTCTCTTGGCGTATTCAATGCCTCTTCAATAGGAACTGCAATAATCTGATTGTCTTTAATGCTGACACATTGTCCTCCAATACCCTGCATCAGCAAATCAACTGCTTTTTCACCCATACGGCTCGCTAACACACGATCCGTCGGTGTTGGTGATCCTCCACGCTGTACGTGGCCTAACACGGTGGCTCTGCCGGAAAACCCGGTATTTAAACTTACCTTCTTGGCAAATTGGTGAACATCGGTAATTTTTTCTGAAATCACAACAATTGCATGACGTTTCTTTTTGATCAAATCTAAATCACGCAATCTCTCCAGCACTTCGCCTTCCTCAAAGCCGGTTGAAGATGTAATAACGATTTCAGCACCGCACGCAATGCCTGACCAAATGGCCAAATCACCACAGCGGTTTCCCATGACTTCAACAATGGAGCATCGATGATGAGAGCTTGATGTGTCTCGCAATTTATCGACTGCTTCAACTATTGTCGTTAAGGCTGTATCAAAACCAATCGTAAAGTCCGTACAAGTGATGTCATTATCAATTGTGCCAGGTAAACCGATACAATTAATACCCATTTCAGTCAGTGCTAAAGCACCACGATAGGAACCATCACCACCGATAACAACGATTGCTTCTATTCCACGTTTTTTCAGCTGCTGCACTGCTTTTTCGCGTACATCCGGATCTTTAAATTCCGGCAATCTAGCAGAGCCTAGAATCGTTCCGCCGCGATCGATGATCTCACCGACACTGGCTTTTGTTAAAGGTTCAATATATCCCTCTACCATACCCTTGTATCCATCATAGATACCAAAGACTTCGATTCCACTGTTCAGTGCAACTCTTGTGACGGCGCGAATTGCTGCGTTCATTCCCGGTGCATCTCCACCAGAAGTTAAAACACCTATGCGTTTTACCATAAAAATTCCTCCATTCACGGTTATTATGATACCATTTTCTTACAATTTTTACTAGCATTTATTTCCTTCTTGAATTACCTTTTACAAAAATTTCAGTTGATAATGTAGAAATTCGCTCTAAAAGCCGTTCTGCAGCCATTGGCTCCATCTGTTTTCCATTACCCAGTGCCCATTTTTCCTTTAATTCCTGCATCCGATAATTACTTGTAAAAATTGTTAATTTCTTACCTTCCATACGCCCATCTAAGATAGGCAATAGGATATCATCACGACTCCATGAGGTAACACTTTCTCCACCAATATCATCCAAAACTAAAACATCTACATGCCGTATACTAGCCAGTTTTGCTTCCATAGCTAGCGGTTCTTGAAACATCATTTTTAAATCAGATATGAGCTTTGGTACATTGACAAAAGATACACTACGCTTTTTTTTCGCAAAATAATTACACATACCGGCGGCTAAATAGCTTTTCCCTGCTCCCGGTTTCCCCCATAAGTATAACCCTTTTGAGCTATCTTCATCCATGATGGTCTGCAATACCTGCATGACAACGCCTTTATATTCACCGCTTTCTTCTTTTAGATCCAGTTTTGCCAGATCCACACATAAATAGGATTGTGGCATATCACATTGGCGATATTGTTTTTCATGCGCATATAACTTTTGTTGTTCGATTTGATAATGACAAGGCACCAGTACATTTTGTAAGATACCATCATAGCGTAACTCCATACGTGTTCCTGTCATCGGTTGACGACAAAAGCTTATGCCCTGGCAATGCTCACATTTCTTCATTACATCGCAATAATCTTGAAATCTTCCACTATGTGCTTCGACAAAAGCAGCAGTTTGATCATACTGTTTCAGCCATTGTTTAATCTGTGGTTGCTTTATAAGAGCAGCCACACGCTTTTGTTTTGCTTTTTTTTGTTCTTCACTTAATGTGAAGGAAAACTCCACAGGTTCCATCATTATTCACCTCGCAGTCGCTCCATCATCTCTTCTAATTCTTTATCATCTACCGTCTTGTTAGCCTTTTCACTGCCTTCATCCTCTTGTTGAAACCATTCCGGCAGTTCCTTCTTCTTTGTTTTAATTGGTTTTTGTTCTTCTTCCTTAATATGTGCTAATGCTTTTTCACTCGTATCAATGTTTAAACGTACCCAAACACTAGCGATTTTTTCAACATATGACTTACTGAAACGCTGATTTGTTTTTTCCAATACATATTCAATCAATACATTTACAACTTCTGGTTTCATCTTAAAATCAGTGATTAGCGTTTCTATCAAATAGGCATCACTGCGGCTAACTTCAATCCCATGCTGCTTACTTTGTAAAAAGCGCACCGGTGGTAAAGCATATGGATTTTTCACATCAAGATCAACCATAACACTGCGTTTGGCATTGCGCACCTTACGTTTCAATAGTTCGGCATTTAATGTATTATCTTTTAAATTCATACTTTGCGATACATATTTTCGCATATCCATTTCTGAAATACCATGAATAGTGGCCAATTCTCCAATTAAGCGAAGATTTTTTTGATTGCGACAGGTAAGCGGAAACAGTGTTTTTGAATATCCTGTTAAAAAGCGATCATAATTGAAACTTAATGGAATATCGCTCATCCGCTGCATATCATCCTCATCTGGCTTTAATTTCTGAAAATTCTCTTCTTCACTGTCTTTCCACTGATCTTTAATGATATTTTCAAAAGGCATGGTGATTTCCTGATATTCTTCCTTATCTTCCAAATCATGAGCAAAGCACAGTTTATTGAATTCATATACCTGTTTTCCCATTTGTTTAAGATATAAACGGCCAAACACCTCATGTCGTAAGAATGTATTACCTTCTTTTGGCATGAATACCTGATAAACATATTGATCATCAACAGCACGATAATACGTTTTTACTAACAGATATTGTTCCAAAATATGGCGATTTTTCTCAATGACCTCTTTGCTGAGACCACTGATTTTTTCTATCAAGAGATGATTGCGTATTTTTTGGTTTCTTGTGCCAATGGCAACCATGGTGCTATAAAGTATCGCTGCATCTTGACCAATCAAAGGATAATACAGCATGACAAACGCAGCATGGCGTTCCTGTGTCATTTCGCCGATGACTTCAATGCGGCATTTCGTCATAGCCCCCACAGCATCACCTCCTAATTACTTTCAGTATATCACAAATCTGCCTTTCCAGATTTTCTTTATTCGAATTATTATACAAAACAACATCCGCTTTCGCTATCTTAGCTTCTTGCGACATTTGATGTGCTAAGCGTCGCTTCGCCTCTGCTTGTGATATATGACGATACTTCATCAAACGTTCTAATAAAAGCGAGTTTTCACAAGCCACGACCCATACAGCATCAAAAAAGGCTTCCCAACCTACTTCAAATAGCAATGGTACTTCAACAACAACGATTTTCTCATCCGCATGTAATAAGAGTTCCTGCTCAATTTTGGCTTTGATCAAGGGATGCAAGATGGCTTCAGCCTGTTGTTTATGTAAAGGATCTTTAAAAATTAAATCACTCATGAGCTGTTTATCAAGCTCTTCATGCTCATCTAGCAATTGATTACCAAAAGTCGCTATTAGCTTAAGATAACCTTCTTCTCCTTTTTCAAGGAGCTTCGCATTGATAGCATCACAATCTAAAACGGTAATACCTTTTTCTTTTAATATTGCGATCACACTGGATTTACCAGCTCCCATCACTCCGGTCAAACCTATTTTTTTCATCGTTTTCGCTGGCATGTCGGACAATAACAGGTACCTCTGGTCGCTACTGTTATTTTTTTGATTTCTCCTTGACATACCGGGCATTTCTCTCCTTTTTTCGCATGTACTTTTAATTTCAATTGAAACCTTCCATCCACGCCAAGACTTGAGGTGTAAGAACGTATTGTCGTACCTCCATAACGAATAGCCCCCTGTAAGATTCTTCTCGTTTCCTGCAACAGCCGTTCAAAATCTTTTTTTCGTAAATGATAAATCTTAGTTTCTGGATGCATACCTAGTGCAAAGCAAATTTCATCAGCATAAATATTACCAATTCCTGCAATTACGCTTTGATCCAGTAGAGCAGCTTTTAATACGATCTTTCGTTTATGTAATGCATGATATAAATAAGTGGGTGTTAAACGTTCATCAAAGGCATCTAAGCCAATATTTTGAAAGCATGGATACTGATGGATATCCTTACGTTTCTCATATAAATACATTTTGCCGAATTTGCGAGTATCATGATAGCGCAATTGTCTGCCATCCTGTAAATCAAACAGCACATGCACATGCTTATCATAAGGCTCATCACTTTTTTGAATATAAAACTTCCCTTCCATGCGCATATGGGCAATCCACATCATGGAACCTAAATCAAATAATAAATACTTACCATAACGTTCATAATGCTGAATCGTTTTGCCTTTGATCTGTGCACAGAACGTTTGGGGTGTAGGATAAGCAATAATGTTATCCCATAATACATGACAATCCTTGATCGTCACATTGCCCAGTTGATGTTCTAAGGTCCTGACTACAGTTTCTACCTCAGGTAATTCTGGCATATCTTCACCTACTTTGCATCATACCAACTCTTGCCGATATTTGCTTGTGCAATGAGCGGTACTTTTAATTTCATAACATTTTGCATGCCTTCTTCTACAATTTGTGTCATCTTATCAATTTCATCTTCACATACATCAAAGATAAGCTCATCATGAATCTGTAAAATCATACGCGATTTCACCTTTTCTTCCTGCATTTTTTGATAGATGTGTATCATCGCCATTTTAATCAGATCTGCAGCGCTTCCTTGTATTGGTGCATTCATAGCCGCCCGTTTTCCAAATTCACGCATCATATAATTTTTATCTGCTATCTCTTTTATGTAACGACGTCGATTATATAATGTTTTCACATAGCCATGTTCTTCACAGTAAGCAATAGTCGCATCCATAAAGGTTTTGATCTTCGGATAGGAAGCAAAGTATTTTTCAATAAAGGTATGAGCTTCTTTCCGTGAAATGCCCAATTGCTCACTTAGACCGAAATCACTTTGTCCATAGACAATACCAAAATTCACGGTTTTCGCACTGCGACGCATATTGGCATCTACTTCATCATGTGAAACATCAAATATTTGCATGGCTGTTTTGGTATGAATATCGATATCATGGTTAAACGCATCGATCATCTGTTCCTCATCTGCCATATGTGCCAACATCCGCAATTCAATCTGTGAATAATCAGCAGATAACAGAACATGTCCCTCACTTGCCACAAAGGCTTTGCGGATACCTTTTCCTTCTTCATTACGTACGGATATATTTTGTAAATTAGGTTCTGAAGACGATAATCGTCCCGTCTGTGTCTGAATCTGATTGAAAAGCGTATGTATTTTCCCATCTGCCAAAATATGTTTTGCCAAACCGATTGCATATGTACTATAAATCTTCTGATATTTGCGATGCTCCAACAACAGAGGAATGATTGGATGTACATGCACAAGTTTTTCTAAGACATCGGCTGCTGTACTACGTTTCTTGCCTGCCTTTAAACCTAATTCATCATACAATACAGATGCCAACTGCTTAGGTGAATTGATATTGAACTCCATCCCTGCTATTTCATAAATCTGCAAACTTAACGCGTTGATCTTAGCTTCTGTTTCATCGGCAATTTTTTGTAAAACTGCCTTATCACAATATACGCCTTCTTTTTCCATGGCATACAATACGCGCGTTAATGGCATCTCAATTGTATCAAACAAATCCTTCATTTCCATTTCTTGCAAGGTTTCATCTAATAAAGCTACAATACTATATAAATTTTCTGCCTGCAACATAGCATATTTGCTTTGTTGCGCAAAATCGATGAGTTTTGGCTTCCCTTTTTTGCCATAGATATCCTCTTTATGAATACTTTGATCAAAGTGATATTTTTCTGCCAACTTCTCATAATCAGAAATGGTTTGATCAACTAAAAAGGCTGCCAGCATAATATCAAAGTTCACATCTGCTGCGATTAGGTTATTTTTATGACAAGCATGATAGAAGTTTTTCGCATCATAAACCGCCTTGTCATTTTTTGTAGCTAGATACTGTAAAAACGCCGGATCTTTTCTTGCATCTTCTAAAGTGATGTATTCATTTTTATTTTCTTTGCTTAATGCAAAACCATATAATGTAGCATCATAATAATTTTCATTATCGATATCTGCATAAACAACACTATGTCCATCATAAAATGCTTCTGATATCTTTTGCACTACTGCATAGGTTCCATCACGCGTTACCTCTTCTTTTTTACGTGTATTTTTTGCAAAACTATTCATTTCATATTTTATATAAAAATCATGCAGTTCTTCTTTGGGAGGCTGCAGCATCAACGCTGTAATATCAATAGGCAAGGTTTCATCGGTTTTAATTGTTGCCAGATATTTTGATAAAAAGGCTTTTTCCCTATCTGTTTCCAATTTTTCTTTCAGTTTTCCTTTGATTTCCTCAATGTGAGCATAAACATTATCAACGGTATCATATTCCTTTAACAGTTTTAATGCTGTCTTTTCGCCAATACCTTTTACCCCTGGGATATTGTCTGCACTATCTCCCATCAATGCTTTCAAATCGATAATCTGTGAAGGCTTAATCCCCATTGTCTCCATCAATTTTTCTTCATTCATGACCTCAATTTCACTGATACCTTTTTTCATTAGATAGACATCGGTCGTAGGATCAATCAATTGTAATAAATCTCGATCACTTGATAAAATATGAATCTCTAATTCAGGATGCTGTCGTGCCATGCAGCCTATGATATCATCTGCCTCAATACCATCGCATTCATAACGCTGTAAACCATACGCATCCAAATATTCACGAGCAATTGGAAACTGCACGATCAATTCTTGATCTAATTCTTTACGTGTCCCTTTATACTCCGTATAAGTTTCATGGCGAAAGGTTGGTTTTCCACTATCCCAAGCCACTAACACCATATCCGGATGTATCATATCAAAGGCTTTATTAATCATTGTGATAAAGCCATATACTGCATTTGTCGGTATTCCATTGCTGGTTTTCATCATGCGTCCATATACGGTTGCATAATAGGCACGAAACAGCATGGAATTTCCATCAATTAATAATAGTTTTTTCATAAGCTCCTCCATATTTATTTACATTGCTTTCGATAGCATGCATTTTTATCTTTTCTTGATTATTTTACCACGTCATAGCACTTCTAGCACGCTTTCTACTTGGAAAGTAAGAAAACTTTATCCTGCTATAACACTGCTGATTGCTCTTTTTTATATGACAATCCACTACATCTTTGCTTCTTAATGAATCTTTCTTTTATGATTTCATGATGCATTTCTAAACAAAACATGTTGCAATGCCTTTACATCTTCTTCTTTATATCCTTATCCATGAGAGCGAATGGAACATGCTTAATTTGCATAGTATTACAGCAAACGCAAGAAAAAGGTCGTGTTGACCTTTTACGATGCAATGGATTCTAAGGTTTCCAAATTTTTATACATGATCGACATATAGTCTTTTCCAGCCTTTTGATCACTTTCTTTTAAACTGGATACATTATTTAACTCAACGGGAATTAAACCAAGCTCCTGGATTAATTTTTCTCTGAGCCTTACCATATCTTCTGGCAAATTAGATTCCATTGCCATATAACGCACATGATCATTTCGAATACGCTTTTTTATGATTTCTAACTGATCCTTGGTTGGCAAGGCACCATATTTTGATAAAATGACCGGATATACTTCTATACCATAAGACTTCTGCCAATTTCCAAAACTTGGCGTCATGGATACAAAAGCAATATTTTTATGCTGATCGTGAATACTTTGAAAATCGGCATCTAAACGAGCAAGATCCATTTCCAATTGATCATAATTTTCATCAAAGATCTTCTGATATACCGGATATTTATCAACCAGATAATCGCGTATATCACTCGCCATGCTGGTCATGGCAACCGGATCCATCCACAACATAGGGTCATTATCATAAGTTTCTACACTGTCAAAACTTTCTCCTTCATAATAAGGCGACTCTACGATAGCACTGACATCATTTACATAGGTCGTTGTATATCGTTGAAATTTATAGATAGCACTTTTAGTAGCCAAATCTACCATATCCGTCTCTTTACGAATATCATCCGCATACATCTGCATATAAGGCTCTAAGGAGCCAATGTAAAACAATGCATCTGCAGATGCTAGAATATCCTTATAATTCGCTTTGATCTGTGCTCGTTGGATCATTGTATTTTCGCTTATATCCTGACTTTTTACATTATCAGCGCCAATGCGTTCTACTAAATACTGTACTGGATATACAGTGGTTGCAACACTTGGCGTTTTTTCTTCACAACCGCTTACTAAAAGAATGCTCAGCAAGGAAACAAATAGTAATTTCTTTTTCATAAGGTCTATGCCTCCTTGCCTCAAATTATAACATAATTCGCAACTATCGCCTACTCCTGTTTTCAAAGAAATACGACTTCAGCCACTCTTCCTCTTTCATCCATCCGCGCGAACATTTTAAGATATTATAGCGTCCCCGATATAAGTCATGATGCTCATGGAAAAGAGGCGGATAAGGGATTGGGTGCAGCAAACGATAATGATAGAAACGCAGTGTATCACAAGGCAAATTTTTCCAAGCGACATATTGTTCACATAGTAAACAGATGCACAATAACCACATCGAAATACCCTTACAAAAAGAAGAACACATAAAGAAAAGCAACAGCAAAAAGCTGCCGAAATAACAAATGCGATTCGCAGTTTGAAACGGAAAAAAGCAATGCAAAAAATTTTGTAACAGACGTGCTCCGTCCAAAGGATAAATCGGCAATAAATTAAATACAAGCAATGCGGCATTGATCTGTAACAGATACGTATAAAATGCCAGTGATAAAACACCTTGTTGATACAGAAAGGAAAGAAGCAATGGCTGTAACATATGAGTGAATGGACCGGCTGCTAATATAAGTGTTTCCTTGATTAAGCTGCCATAGCCAATATAAGATATTTGAGCGGCCAAACCAAAAGGATATATGATAATTTTTCGAATTGGATAATGAAAAAGCCGGGCAATCAAAATATGCGCCAGCTCATGAATGGTCAACATCATAAAAATATACAGAACGATTTTTTGCATAGGTACGATCCGTAATAGGAACAGATATGGCAACCATAAAATGGATATACTAAACGGAATTTTCCGCAAGACCTTTTTCATAGGAAATCTCCTTATTATCTTTTAGAAAATCAATCGTTATATGATTTTCATACGTGCCTAGCATCTTCCCTTTCAGAATACGTTCATCAGCCTTTACATTGACTTCTTTTAAATGTCCATAGGTTGTCACAACACCATTATCCTGTTTTAAAGATACACTGCATTCTCCAGAATCACTCCGTTGTACATGCAGTACTACACCATTAAAAACCGCATATGCACTATTTGTGCCATTTTGATATTGATTATCCTTGATTGGCGTATAGGCAGGTGCAGCACTGACAGCTTCTTCTTTTAAAGAAAACCAATTATCAAAAGGTATCCATTGTGTCAGTGAATCCAATTTGAAATTTTGAATATATGCCGGCATCTCGATCAGCTTCAGCTTGGCATTTAACATTAACGCCAACACGACCACACAAATCCCCATTGCCAGCATCACCGTATGATAAAACAGGCGAAATAGGGAGAATGAGTGTTCCTTTTCTGTTGCTTGTGTTCCTCTTCGTTTACGTATACGTTTTCTTACATCATTCAGATCGCTCATATCATCCCTCCTACAATACAGCATATGCAAAAACATAACCAACTAGAACAGGGTAACAGGATAAAAAAAAGAGGAAATGCATCCTCTTCTTGGTGTTATGTAGATGGTGTATCGTCTATTTCTGTTTTCATCGCCTGATTAAAGGTGCTATGTTCATGACGTTGTTGATACAATTCACTCGTTGTTTTAATAGCAATCACAAGTGGTACAGATACCATGATGCCGACGACATTGCCAATAACTCCTCCGGCAAATACCGCAAATAACGTAATTAACGGTCCTAATGCACTTCGTTTCTCATGAACAATTGGCGAAATGACATAGTTATCCACGTTGCTTAATACGATAATACCAATGATCAAGGCTGCCAAATTGCTTGATGGAAGTGTCAGCCCGGTCAAAATACCGATAGCATTTGCCACAGTACCGCCAATATAAGGGATTACCGCGCCAAGTGCTGAAATGATTCCAATAATCAGCCAGTCATGATGACCGACACAGTAATAAAAGGCACAATATTCAACAAAACGAATCAAAATCAATAAGGCCATGCTTTTTAAATAAACCGTAACATTTTCATCAATCTCATGTAAATAAATATCACTGTTTGGAATAAACAAATGAAAAGCTTTTTTCACATAACCTTTCATACGGTCAAAATCAAACAGCATATAAATGGCAATGATGATCGTAAATAAAATATTTGTCACATAATCCAAAATCGTACTCATCCAAGATGGCAGGCTTGATACAAGTCCCGGCATCCAATCATCATAAGCTTCCAGCAATTTAATGATATTGTCGGTTAGACTATTCACAAGTGAGAAATCTTTTAGATTACCAATTTCTTTAATCTTAAAGCTGATCCATTGCACACCTTGAATCAAGGAAGAAATGAATTCATTGATTTTCGCATATAGCATAGGCAGCAATAAGACAATCAATATCACCAAAATCACCAAAATGATGATCCATAGCAGTAAGATACTGAAATTTTTATTTAACCCTTTTGCCTTCATATATAAAACAAGCGGATTCATGATGTACGCCAAAGCAAAGCCATATAAGAATGGCTGTAAAACACTATAAGCAATACTCATCCAATTTCCCCAAATGCGCTGTGTCTGCATGAGCAGAAACAAAATGATCAAGACTCCGATGATCTTCGCCATCGCATATAAAGAGAACCGCTCATCTATTTTCCTTAATATTTTTTTCAGCATTTGAACACCTAGCTTTCTATTTGTTATTTTATCATGAACATCGTAAAAAAACTAGGAAGTTCGCCATTATCCAAACAGTTTTGCCAATATTGTTTTGGAACGATATTTTGGCAAAGCGCTGGTTTCGCCTAACAAACGCTTTACGATACAGTGAAAACAACTGTATAATTGGCTATCCTTTCGTCTTGTTAAAGGTGTTCCATGATTGTTTGCACGTATCATTTCCTCATCTTCAAACACATATCCTAAAAAATCCACTGCTAGCCATGACTTTGCTTCTTCTAATGTTATACAGATGCCTTTTTCAATAAGTCTTGGCTGCATGCGATTCACGATAAAAGAAATTTCTTCCATTCCTTCTTTCATTAGAATACCAATGACACGATCAGCATCCTGCAATGCTGTGACATCTAATGTTGTGACAACAATTGTCTTTTTGACACAGGCAATGGCCTGTAAAAAGCCACTTTCAATTCCAGCCGGAGCATCTAAGAGCACAAAATCAAATTTCTGCTTCAACGCCTCAACGATATGAGGCAACTCATGTTTTGGAAATTGATCAATATGGATAGTCTTACAGGCAGGCAACAAATATAAATTCTCTTCCCGTTTATCCTTGATGATGGCTTTTGCCAACGTACAGCGCCCATCTAACACATCCTTTAAATCAAAAATGACCCGATGTTCTAAACCAAGCATGATATCTAGATTTTTCAATCCCAGATCCATATCAATCATACAAACCGTAAAGCCTCTTTGAGCTAATAATGTTGCGATGTTTATGACGGTACTACTTTTCCCTACACCGCCTTTTCCGGAAGTTATTGCAATTGCCTCTCCCACATTCTCTCCTCCTTTAGTTGTTTCAGTTTCACTGTGCAATGCTCATAATAAACCTCTGCTGGTGAAAAAGATGTCAGATTTTGAAAGCGACTGTCACAGATGCGCACATTCCCTTGCATAGCTGAAACGTATAATTGACAATGGGCATGCAAAAGGTCCACACTCCCATACATATTTCCTAACACATACAAAGAAGCTTCGCTCACAACATAAGCCTGCTGTTCAATGGTGCCTAATAAAAGGATTGGCTCATGAAAGTGATAATGCTCTCCATTCCCTAACGTTTTCTGCAAAATCTTGATTCGCGGTTTTTCTGTTTCTACATTGCAGCCTTTCATGATGATATGACATTGTTCACAAACTTGCAAAATAGCAAGAAATTGCGCATCATTGATCTTTGGCAAATGAAAAAAGACTGCAAGCGCAGATGTATGGAAAATACTACATTGCAGCAGTCTATGATGTAATTCTTGTAAGCATGCATCAAAATCGTCAAATTCGACAAACACATGATAATCCTTATTTATTCCTTTGATTTTAATCTGAACCATTCGACCTTTTCCCCTTTTCGTATCCGACGGGCTTTCATTTCCAGATAATCGTCTTTGATTTTGATCAAATAAACAATGACCATCGCTAAGATAGCATTCGCAAGTAGGGTCAATAATTCATAGCGTTCTGCCCAAAGTGTCAAAGACATTTCTGTCATTCGCTGAAAGCTCATGTAGAAGTATATCAAAAGGTCTTTGACGAAAATTGTCACAATTGCTAGAATTAACGATTCTATTAAGGTATCGGTCATATGCTTGCTCCAAAGATGTAGCAGGCAGGCAACCAGAGTATAAACAATTGCATAAATCAGAAATGTATTCGCAAAACAGAAATCATAGATCATTCCACAGCCAAAGGCAAACAAACAGGTGTCTATCAGATTAAACTTGCGAACAGTGAGAATCATTGCACAAAAACCCAAGTTTGGAATAAACATCAATGTATCTACCAAATAAGAGTTGGGAAATAAAATCATCAAAACTTCATCGATTAGAAAACAGAAAACAACAAAGAGAAGATGTGTCATATCACTTCTCCCCCTTTGCGCCTGTAATTACACGCACCAACGTGAATTCTTGAAAATCATCAACCGGACGTACATAAATAGTCTGTCCACTTTGATTACTTAAAGCTTGAATAGAATCGACATTACCAATCAACAAGCCGCTAGGATATCCTCCACCCATGCCACTTGTAATGACCTGCATGCCTTCCTTCACTTTATCCGTATCATCATATAAATATATGACATACATGCCACGCTTGATATCATAACTTTGCAATACGCCATCAACACTTGTCTTCTTATCAATATTGATCTTAATGGAAGCTGTCGTCGTCTTGTCTTCACTCGTTAACAACTTCACGACACTGGTATGATTTGACACACTGGCAACCTTGCCGATCATACCATTTACCGATTCGACTGCCATGCCTTCCTTAACACCATCTCTTTTTCCAATATCGATGGTAATAAGATTATTCCAACTTGCCTGATCACGGGAAATCACATGTGCCCATGTCATGGTATATTTATCTTCGCTCTTTTGCAGTTTCAAAGCCGCTTCTAGTTCTGTGTTCTTACGGCGTTCGTCATCATATTTTGCCTTGTAAGAAGGATTTTGGCTAAGTTCATAGCGTAGTAAATCATTTTCTTCCTTCACGCTCCACAAATTTGCCAAATCTTGCAGCCAATCTTTTGCGGTCATTACCGGATGATCGATCAGCGCATATTTCAGCATACTGATGCCATCATAGCCTAAATTGCTTGTTAGCGTACCACTCATGCTTTTCAAAAGAACACCCAATGCCACAAAGGCCAGGATGATTCCGATTACTATTTTCTGAAGTCGATTAAATTTTGACATCTTATCACCTATTTCGTACCTCTCCATTATAAAGGGTAAAATGAAATAGTTCAATCCATAAGTCGTTTTTGTCGAAAACTTATGTACGTATTCCGTGCAACGATAATATGATCAATCAATGGAATCGCTACCATTTTCCCAGCCTCTTGAATAGCCTTTGTTAATGTGATATCAGCATCACTTGGTGTTGCATCGCCAGATGGATGATTGTGAACGCAAATAATCTTTGCACAGCCTTGTTGCATCGCCTCTTTAAAGATTTCTCGTGGATGGACACTTGCAGAAGTTAATGTGCCCATAAACATAGTACGATAACATAAGACATGATTTCTCTGATCAAGAAACAACACTAAAAAATGTTCTTGTTTAGCATAGCCGATTTCCTGATTCAACCATTCCAAAATATCCTGTGGTTCTTCAATTTGTTCCTTATGCATCACTTTATCAAAAGCAATGCGTCGGCACAATTCAAAAGCGGCATTCAATTCAATGGCTTTTGCTTTTTTAATGCCTTTGATACACATAAGCTCTTGTATACTGGCATTTCCCAGTTCTCCAAGTGTTGCTTTTAATGCTAACACCTTATCTGCCAATTCTAAAGCACTTAGCGATTGCGTACCGCTTCTGAGCAATAATGCTATTAATTCTCGGTTACTCAAAGCGTTTACTCCATACTGAATCGCCTTTTCACGTGGCCGCTCTTCTTCTTTTAATTCTTTAACTTTCATCTTTGATCCTTTCCAGTACTTCACCATATTCTTTTTTATCAATTAGGGTAGCCAACTTCGCATCCGTAATGGTTACACTTTTTTGAATATAGTTGTACTTCTTCTTTTTCAACACAGACTCTACCTTCTTTGTTTGTTTCTCATCAACATCAACACCACAAACAACCGCCGTTGTCTTTCCTTGTTTCCAAACATAAGATGATATGCCTTCCTTTTTCAGCTTTTGTTGCATATCGTCAATACTGTCTTGCTGTTTGTATAACCCCACCTGCACCATATATAATGTCCGTTTTTGTGCTTCTGCATCGGACAGTGTTGTAAACAGTGCATAGTATACGATGGAAAATACTATTGAAAACAATACTGCAAAAAACACAATTAATCGTTTATTCTCCATATGCCTTACCCTCCTACCCTTGTATATGTGTTTTGTGCATGAGAAAATGCCGATACGACAGAAACAGACAAAGAATCCCTTCCGTATACATATACGACGCAATCATGCAAAAAACGTAAAAATTGCGCACATATTTCACCAACAATTTTTTATAAAGGTTATTCCTTACAAGACATATCGTAGAAAGTAGTAAATTCTTATTGACATTTATTTGAAAATAAGTAAAATAATAAAAGTAACCTTGGAGCGTTGGCCGAGTGGTTTAAGGCACCATCTTGGAAAGGTGGCGTAGTGAAAGCTACCGTGAGTTCGAATCTCATGCGCTCCGCCATGGAAATTATCAGCCCCTACTACCGTAAGGTAATAGGGGCTTTTTTTACTTCAGCGTTTTCGTTTACGATGCTCTTTCATCACCGCAAATAACAGCCAACAGCCTAAACCAATAGCTGTAATATATCCGATGAAACCTAATGCCGGAATGCCAAATACTTTTGGGGTCATCTGTGTAGTACACAGTAATGAACTAGCCATTAACAACCCAGCACTGACAATACCAACAGTCAGCTTATTCACCATATGATTAATAGCAGTCATTGGTACATCACTGCCCATGACATCTAGATTAATTTTTAAACGTCCTTTCATAACCATTTGCATGACTTCATATAACTGAATCGGCAATCGCATGCCATAAGTAGTTGCATCATACAATTGTTTGCCATTTTTGGTCAGTTCTTTTTTTAGGTCCCACTTTTTTACCATCTTTCCTGCCACATGATTTGCCGCTATAGAAATAATGTTAATACTTGGATCTACGATTACCATAGTGCTTTCTATCGTGACTAGCCCTCTTGCGAGCATGCTAATACCTTTTGGCATCGATATTTTATGCTTATGTGCAATCGTAAAGATTTCCTGTATCGCTACACCAAGATTGATTTCTGCCAATTCCATTTGTAGATAACGGCGCATAAAGCTTTCCATATCATCATAAAACAAGGCATGATCAATTTTAGCATCATGGATACCTAAAGCCAAAACGACATCCACTAGTTTCTGGGTATCATTATTGCCAATCGCCATGACGGCGTTTTTCATTAAATCTTTATCTTGCTTGCTAAGCATGCCCATCATGCCAAAATCAATCCAGACAATCTTACCATCCCGAATACGCAAATTGCCCGGATGTGGATCAGCATGAAAAAATCCATCATCTACAATCTGTTTGATATAGTTTTCTGCTAACTTAATCGCGATTTCTTTACGGTCATAGCCTTCTTTTTCCAAAACCTCAAATTCATCGATTTGTAAGCCATTAATATATTCCATGACTAAAACACGGCTCGTGCTGTATTCCTCTTCTATCTTAGGAGCACCAATATATTGAATGTCCTCATTAAGGGCAGTAAAACGTTTGGCAAATTTAGCTTCGTTAAGAAAATCCATCTCCTCTTTGGCAGTATGCCAAAATTCATCTAAAACGATATTAATGTCTACTACACTGCCTAATATTTCATTGAGATGTAAAAGTTTACTAGCTCTTCGCACTAATGAAATATCACGTTCCATGGTCGCATAGATGTTGGGGCGCTGTATCTTAGCAACAATGTCTCGTCCATCCTTCAGTTTGGCTTTATGAACCTGAGCGATTGAAGCACTACCTAAAGGCTGTACATCAAAGTCTATAAAAACATCTTCTAGATCCATCCCATATTCTTCTTCGATGACATTACGTACCGTTTCCATATCCATGGGAGCAACATTATCTCGTAGTTTGATAAGTTCTACGCAATATCGCTCTGAAAACATATCCTGCCTTGCTGACATGATCTGTCCGATTTTGACAAAGGTAGGGCCTAGATCTTCTAAAATTTCACGAAATTTTATTGGATCGACACCTTTCGTAATCTGATGCTTTTTTAGGATACTAATGATTTGAGCAAGTCGGCGTTTACTGCTTAGACTCTTATTATTTGTCTTCTTCATCACTCTTTGCTTGCAATTCTTCAATCTTTTCTTTAATTGCCGCAAGTTCTTCCTTGCTCACCTTTTCCAGATCTTTCTTAATACCTTCTGCATCTACAGGAGTACTTAGCTTTTCTTTGACCGCATGTTTTAGTTCTTCATTTAACACTTTTCCCTGCTCTACAGTCAATTCACCTTTTTTAACTAGCTGATCTACTAATTCTTTTGCTTTTTCTGCTGTTGTAGCAGCTGCACCGATTCCGGCAAGAAATACTTTCTTTACATCATCACTAAAATTCAACATAGTAATACATCTCCTTTGGATATTTTTTATTACTTTTATTTTACCACGTTTTCTATGCTTCGGCACAAAGGAAATACTTTTTTCCTTCTGAATGATCTGCTTTCCGTATGATATGTTCCATCTTTTCAACAAAGCCTTAGAAATAGTAGACTTTTCCCTATCTTTTCGTTAAAATGAAACTGGTGATGAACATGAGGAAATATGTTTCTTTCATAAAATTTCTTGATCATGCACATATTGCTTATAACGAGGTACGCATCGTGAAACAGCCATCTTATCTAAAACGTTATTTCGAGCAATATAAAGCATATTATAAATTATTTTTGATTGGGCATAATTATGCGGGTGAGTATGAAAAATTGGAAGAAGATCTCAAAAATGTGACAAGCAAATTAACATAATTTGTCTTTTCTTTCATTCAATGTTAAAATAAGCTGCATTGGAGGCGATAATTTGAAACGATTTCGATGGATGGCAATCATCGTAGCTATGCTTATGGTATGCGCAGGCTGCAGTGAAAAAGAAAAACAACCGACACCAACTGATGTAACCAAACAATTTCTGACAGCAATCCAAAAGCAGGATGAAACAGCTTTAAAAACATCTTCTCAATGGAATCTGGCAAGCATGAAATCTTTACAGATGCAAGATGAGGATTATATAGATGGCATTGATCACGAATTGCAAAAAGCTGCACATGATACGATGTATGGATTTCAATTCACGATAAAAAAGGAAACCATAAAGGATAAAAATGCACAAGTCGCTATAATCTTAAAAACAAAAGATATTCGTAATGCTGTAAAAAAAGGGATGAAAGAAGCAGAGAAGAAAGTGGAAAAGCTCAGTAAAGATAAGAACTTTTCTGATCAAAAAGCCCAACAAGAAATACTTACCACGTTATATACTTATATTCGTGATAGTAAAGAAGAAAAAGAGCAAACTGTTACTATTTCCTTACAACAAAATGATGGTGTATGGATCGTGAAAAAGGAAAATCAAGAGTTGGAAAAAGCATTATTAGCTAACGGTGAAGAACTGATTCAATTGATTCAATAAAACAAAAGGCTGTGACAGCGGAGAACATCCGTTATCACAGCCTTCATATTATCTTAAAATCCCATTCCTACCTCTTCAGGAACGCTGGCATTACTTGCCCGTAAAACTCTAACTCCCAGCGCCTTGCACACTTGTAAAAAGTCCGCTTGCAAGCCATCATCCCCATGTTGATACCGATAAGCCATGATTGTATCATGTTCAACATAAATAGCTTTCTCTTTTAATATTTTCGCTAATTTATGAAATGTATGATCCATAGAAAAACTTGGTTTTATCTGACAAATCTTAATCGCATCAAACCCTGCAACCCCATCAAATAATTGACTTGTTAACAAGGCGTTCATAGTTTCATAATAGCGACGATATAAGAAATTAGCATTATACTTATTCCACATCATCTCATAAGATTCATTCCATGAAAAAGCAACATTATCAATAAATTCAATATTGCCGACAAAAACATCATATGGATACGCTTGCTTCAACTGCTCAAGAAAACGTTCGTGTTGCGGCAGATAACTGACACATAGACCGAATTTTATTGCTATTGGGAACTCCTCTTGCTTCATTTCATCAATAAAATTTTGATATTCACAAATAGAGCATTTGGTTATATTATTATACCATTGATTCTGACATGGATAAGTTGCCCGTATTTCCTGATACAACAATTCACATTCTTGAAACTTATAGGTTGGCTCTAACACATAAAGCTCATCAATGTGTTTCTTTTGTGCTACCTTGCTATATTCCATCAACAACGCTTTGCTGTAGGATCCCTGTAAAGATACATGTGCATCTATCATATGCTAATACCGTATCTTTTTAATGCGTCCAAAACCAATCGTGCCAGGTCCGGCATGAGACATAATAACCGCTTTAAACACTTGCTGTTCTACCGGTTGATGAATTACCTCTTCCAATTGAAGCTTTAATTCATTGCTTACCTCACGATTATCAGCATCAATGATCATCCAATCATATTCTGCCGGATCAATGTCCTTTATAACATAAGCAATTCCCTCTTTGTATGCTTTTTTCAAGGTACGTACTTTATCTACTAAATCAATTGCCCCATGTTCAACCTTTAGCAATGGTTGAATTTTTAATAAACCTGCTAACGCTGCAGCAGCTGGCGAAATTCGGCCGCCATTCTTTAATGTCGTCAAATTTTCTGGGATCAAAACGGCAAATAGGCTGCCTTCCTTCTCCAGTTTTTCTTTTACTTGTAAGCTTGTATATCCCTTTTCAAACATCTTACGGGCCGTTTGCAACATTTTGACAACAGGATAACAAACATATTCACTATCTACTACTATGACTCTTCCTTCATATGCATCAGCCAGTCCGATAGCAACATGGCAAGTTCCGCTTAGTGCTTTTGATAAAGGTAAATAAAATACTTCATCGTATGTTTGCAATAAGTCATCCCACATCCGCGTAAGATCTCCGATGATGGGCTGTGCTGTTTTTACCTGATCACCATTCTTTAATGCCTGAATGATATCTTTGTCAAATATTGTCTCTTCTTCAATAAATTCTTTTCCGTTCATGCTGATCGGCATGCGGATGACATGAATATCCAGCTCTTTTGCTTGTTCTTTGGTGATATCTGCGCTGGAATCACACATTAATGCTATCTTTTTCATGGAATCACTCCTTACGTGCAATTATAGCAATTTTACTTTAAAATCACAATACAGAATTAAGAATTACAATGTTTTCAAGGGCAGCCTCTTTGAGCTACGTCATTTCTTCTTTCTTATTTTTACGACACGTACCGTTTATCCCCATCGTCCGCGCATAAAAAAACCGGCGATGCCGGTTACCTGTTCTTATATGGGGCGGACGATGGGGATCGAACCCACGCATGACGGGACCACAACCCGCTGTGTTAACCACTTCACCACATCCGCCATGATTTCTTTCATCAGGCGAGTTATATTATATCTTATCCCTTTTTATTTGTAAATAGTTTTTTTAATTTTTTTATAAAGACAGGAATGGAATCGTAAAGTCCATTCCTGGTGTTTTCTTTAAAACGGTTGGGATCTTCGCTTACACCTTACTTTTTCATCCAAGTTATCAACCTTGAGTTGCATCACAAAAGACCGGTTAAACCGGTCTTCACTGCGCCTTAATGTAAAACAAAATACTGCTCATACCATAATAAGAAAGAATAGACTGTATAAATCTTACGCTGATAATTTCCTAAATTATTTTTATGATCTTCAAGCCATTGTAAGATTAACTTCTGGTTGAAGAACTCTGCCGCATATGGTTTTTCAAACATCGTTTTCACTTTTGCATAATACGCTTCTTCTCGCAGCCATACACGCAATGGAACAGGAAAGCCCATCTTTTTACGTTTGCCCCAATCACTTGGTATATTTTTCATAGCCGCCATACGGAACGCACGTTTGCTTTCTTCGCCTTTTATACAATATTCACTTTCCAGCGATTTTGCTAAGTTCCAAACTTCTTTATCTAAGAAAGGAACACGCAGTTCCAAGGAATGTGCCATCGTCATCTTATCGGCTTTTAATAAGATGTCATGAGGCAACCATAAGTGCATATCTAAATACATTTTCTTATGTAGGTCATCTTGTTCTTTTACACGTTCAAAGTAAGGTCGTGTAACATCCTGATAGCATAAAGCTGTTTTATAACCATCTGCCATGACCTCATCCGCATCTTCATTATCCATAATAAATGCCTGCCCGATATAAGAATCCTCCAAAGAAGTAGCATTGCGTTGTAAAAAGCCCATACCTCGTTTTTCAGCTCTGCCTTTTGCCCAATGCCCTAACTTTTTGCGTAATGCAGCAGGTACGATTTTTTTATAAAGTTCATCATTTTTGTTTTCTTTATAAGCATCATATCCGCCAAACAACTCATCGGCACCTTCACCACTTTGTACAACTTTCAGATCCTCCACAGCCATTTCAGATAAATAGAATAAAGGTACAGCCGATAAATTGGCATGAGGTTCATCTGAATAATATTGCACCTTTGGTAAAGCATCGAAGAAATCTTTTGAAGTTAATGTTTTTTTCTTGTTTTTCAGATGTAGTGTCTCACATAAATCTCTAGCATGGGTCGTTTCATCAAACCCTTGTACTTCAAAACCAACAGAATATGTTTTATCCGGACGTAAAACAGATGCAATATAGCTAGAATCTACACCGCCGGATAAGAAAGAACCTACCTCAACATCAGCTATCTTATGATAAGCAACAGAATCCTTGACACTTTGATGAATGCACTCTACCGTTTCTTCTAATGATCTTGACGTTTCCTCAAAGGCAAAGGTAAAATAGCGTTTCACCTTAAAGTCACTGCCATCATAGGTAAAACATGTACCTGGTTCTAATTTATAGACATCTTTGAACATTGTTTCTTCTAATGGATTGTATTGAAAAATCAAATACATTTTTAAAGCATCTTTATTCACCGCTTTGTGAAAAGCTGGATGAGGTAAGAAAGATTTAATTTCTGAACCAAATAATAAGGTGTCGTTCATCTTAGCATAGTAAAATGGTTTAATGCCAAATTGATCGCGTGCGCCAAACATCGTATGTGTTTCCTTATCATAAATCACAAAGGCGAACATACCTCTTAACATCTTTACGGCATCTTCACCATAGGTTTTATATGCCTGTAAGATAACCTCTGTATCGCTATGTGTCGCGAATGTACAGCCATGTTTTTCAATCAGTTCTTTGCGAATATCCTGATAATTGTAAATTTCTCCATTGAATACGATGACATGTCTGCCATCCTCACTGTGAATAGGCTGAGAGCCTCCTTCTAAATCGATAATACTTAAACGACGAAATCCCAATGCTACATGATCATCTAAAAATGTTCCATCACTATCAGGGCCACGATGAGCAATACATTCACCCATCGCATCTAATATCTGTTTTCGATCGTAATTACCAAAACCGTAATAACCCGTAAATCCACACATTGTTAACACCTCTTTACGCTATTTCATGCGTTATCTTCCAGTATCCTGTTTGTCTCATATAGATAATTCTTTTGAATAAGACAGGAATCTTATTTATTATAAAGGATGTACAAACGTTTCTCAATAGCTGATTGCAAGAAAGCTATTAATAATTCTGAAAATTGCGGATACTGTTGTATACTTTTACAATTTGTACAAGGAAATCGATGCGTTTAAGAAAAAAGGACAAGCGCAATGTCATGTCCTATTGTGAAATGCTTCCTATTTGATTCTACCATAAAGAGGTTTTTCTTTTCTCTTCGATCCATTTGCATCAATCAACAAGCTTCGTATTATGGAGCACTACTTCCTGCAACACCTCGCCAATTGGATCATGAATTACGATATCTGCTTGATCATCCATTGCTGTTACCGCTTTATTTAACAGCACCAAGGTCTTACCTCGAAAATAACGCAATAACCCCGCAGCCGGATAGACAACTAAAGAGGTACCACCGATAATCATCACATCTGCATTGGCAATCGCTGTCACAGCTTCCTCCATTACTTGCATATCTAGTGATTCACCATACAACACTACTTCTGGTTTGATGGTATGATGACAGTTCGGGCATTTAGGAATGCCATCTTTTTGCTTCAGCATATCCTCCAATGTAAAAAAACTATGACAACTCTGACAGCGATTACGATGTATGCTGCCATGAAGTTCTAACACTTTTTTACTGCCTGCTTTTTGATGAAGTCCATCAATATTTTGGGTAATCACAGCATCTAATTTCCCCAATGCTTCTAATTTTGCTAAAGCGAGATGTGCTGGATTTGGCTGCGCATTCGGATAGACCATCTCATGAAAGTAAAAATCATAAAAAGCTTCTGTATGCTCATAAAAGAAATCATGAGATATCATTGTTTCCGCAGGATAAGGATATGTTTTTTTGCTATATATACCACTTTGTGAACGGAAATCGGGGATATTACTTTCTGTGGATACACCAGCTCCACCAAAAAAGACGATATGTTTATTTTCTTCTATAACCCTTTTTAATTTATCATACATATTTATGCTCCCTTTCGTATTTGGATATAACTGCCTTCTCTGGTTTTAACAACAGCGATACCTGCCTGAATATTTTCCTTTAAAATTTCCACATGGGAAATGATACCAATCATGCCTTTGCCTTGTGTCATTGTCTGCAAGATAGCCAATGCGTCCGCTATGCTATGCTCATCCAGAGTACCGAAACCTTCATCAATAAACATACAATCAAAACGGATTCCGCCATTCCTTGCTTGTACGACCATGGATAGTGCTAAGGACATGGCTAAGGATACTAAGAATTTTTCTCCTCCACTTAAGGATACCACATTTCGTGGTTCCATGGAATAGGTGTCAAAAATAGATAGCTCTAAGCCATATTTGCGACTTCTTCCAGTTGTATCATCATTGCGAAAAATCTGATAGCGACCTTCATGGATATGGGCTAACAGCTTATTGGCTTGGGTGGTGATGTTATCTAATAATACCCCTAAGACATAGCGTTCTATGCCAATGCCTTGATCTCCGCGCATAGCTTTTACAAAGTGCTGCATGCGAAGATAATCTGGTTCAATAATTGCTAATTCTTTCATTTGATTTTGTAATGCAGACAAAGTGCGCGCATAGATCTTTTGTTCACTTTGTCTTTGCGCTAAGCGTTCCTGTATTTGCAACAGTTCTTCCTTAAGTTTAGCATCTTGTGCAACAAGTTTATCTAGATCAAGCCATATGATCTTAGCCAAGTATTCTTCTTGTTTTCGTATTTCTTTTTCTAAATGAGTAAGGTTCAAGAAATAACGTTCAACCTCACTTGCATTGTTTTCAATATCCGTATCAGATGGCATTGTTTCCAGTTCCACTATCTTGACCTGTTGTTTGATAACTTCTTCTTCCAGTTGTTCTTGTTGTTGCTGTAACTGTTGCTGCGCCTGTCTATATTCCTGTTCGCTGGTCTGATAATGTTCAATAGCCTTATTGTATTCAATGATGCTTGCTTCCCTTTGCTGAAGCTGTAGATTCTTTTGCTCTTGTAAGTATTTCAGACTCTTTTGCTGTTGTTCATATTGTGTCTGCAACTGCTTTAAATCTTGTTGTGGTAGTCGCTTTTGTAAGGCAGCCACTTCTGCTTTGGCCATTAGATAGTTTTGTTGCTTTGTCTGCTCTTGTAGAAGGGAAGCTTCCAATTGTTCTTGTCTTTGCAAAGCACTGGATTGTAATACTTGTAACTTTTGCCGCCTTTGGCTCTGCCTTTCTTCTGCTTTAATTAGCTCTTTATACTGCTTTTTGATCTGGTGATATTCTTCCAAAAGGAACGGTTTTTGTAATAATTCCTGTATCTGCGTTTGGATATCCTTAAGCTGTTTCTTTAACAAGGCATAGGCAGCTTGTTGCTTTTCTTCTAAACGATACAGTTGTTCTTCCTTTTGCTTTCCTTCTTCCAACTGTTGTTTCAAAGAGCGAAGCGTAAGCAAATCAACGGCGGCTTTTTGTGCTACATATGGTTTTGGATGATGAAAAGAACCACAGACAGGACATGGCTTTCCTTCCTGCAAGCTTTCTGCCAACTGTAAAGCACTGTGTTCTAAAAACTGCTGATACAATGCATCATGTTGCTGCTGCCGTTTTTTTAAAGTTTCCTGTTGTTGCTGATACGCAGATTGCGCATTCATCCATGCCTGTTTCTGCTTGTTCATCTGTTCTTGTAACGCTGTTTGTTTTTGATAACGTTTTTCTGCTAGCACGTAATACTGCCAATCTGCTTTGAGTTGTTCATGTTGCTTTGCTTCTTGCTCAAACGCTTGTATTTCTTGCTGCAACAACTGCTGTGTCTTTTGTAATGCCATATTCTTTTGCTTCCATTCGATATTCTGTTTATGTATTGCCTGGTATGCTGTTGCCAGCTGTTCACTTTGTTGTTTTTGCTTATCAAAGGTTTTTAACAACCGCAGCTGCTCTTCGCACTGTAGCAATTGTTCTCTTGCAGTCTGTATTTGCTCTTCATAGCCCTGAATGCTTTTATTTTGCTCATCCAAACAAGCATATTGCTGGCTAGCTTTCTGTTTTCTGTCCTTTGCCTGTATATATTGTGCTTTACGTAATTCCTTCGCTTTTTGCAAGCGCTGCATTTCCTGATACATATGTCGCAGTTGCTGCATCTGCTTCCAACGCAGTACCTGCTCTTTTTGTTGCTTCATTTGCCCTTCTTGTTGCTTCTCTTTTTCATATTGTTGTTGTTTCAGCTTATAGTCTTCTTTCCAACGATGATATTCTTTCTGCTGTAGAAGATCTGCTTGAACGTTTTCCTGTTGCTGTAAAAGTGCGTTTTTTTGTTCATTGTCCTGTACAATCTGTTCCGTGAGCGAAGCATAGGTTTGCTGTGCTGCTTGCATGCTTTCTTCATTTAAAGAACGTAAATCCGCTGCCATTTGCTGTTTTAAAAGATCTAAGGCATTCCGTTTCTGATTCAGTTTATCTGTAAGCCATCCATTTATAGAGCTCCAGCGTTCCATCTGAAATAATGTTTTCAGGATATCTTGCTTCTCTTCACTACGACTTGTTAAAAATTGTTCAAATTTTCCTTGTGGCAAAAGCATCACCTGCACAAATTGTAAATAGGATAAACCAATCAGTTCTTGTGCCTTTTCTTCGACACTACGCAATTTAGGATTCTCAAAGAAAGGATGAAAGCAACCATCGATCATTTCACCAGCATCGACATTCACTTTATATGCCTTTTCTTTATTTCGTTTGGTGCGAACTTCAACACTTCGAAAAAATCGATATTCCTTCTCCTTGATCGTAAACGTAAAATCAACAATCGTAGGCATTTGCTCAGAAGCAAAGCGAGAACGCATACTTTCCAGATCTTCCCGCTGTCCACCGCTGCTCTTTCCATATAAGGCATATGTCATGGCATCTAACAACATCGTCTTGCCACTTCCGGTTTCTCCTTCCAAAAGAAATAGGCGATCCTTCATAAATTGTGTAAAATCAATTTGCTGTTTCTTTACATATGGACCAAATGCCTGTACTTCCAATCGTTTTGGCAGCATTCCCTACACCTCCTCAAGCATAGACAGACCCTCTTGCAAGAGCTGAATATCTTCATCACAAAGAGTTTCCTGAAACATGTCTTGAAAGTAGCGTTTCACGATATTGACATCATTTAATCCATCTAGTTGCTCAACATCCAATGAAATTTTACTCTTTATCTGCTCATTTTTCCCACTCAACTGTAAAAGTCCTGGATAATGTTCCTGAAAATAAGTCAGCATTTCATACGATACACACACATCTAACAATTGCAATTTTACATAGCCCTGTGGATATCCGTCATCAACTTGTCTTAGCTGTTGCAGATATGATAAGCTGCCTTTTAGAACATAAAGGGGATGTAAAGGTTCTATGGTACGTGCATATACCTTTTGATTGCATGTATCATATAGCAGCACCTGTTTCTGCTGTTCAGCTTCTGAAAAAGAATACGGCAATAATGATCCACTGTAATATACATGTTCCCCAACCTTTTGAGGACGATGAAGATGCCCCAAAGCTACATAATCAAATTCTTCAAATAGTGTGGCAGGCACCAGATCACTGCCTCCCACACGAGCAAATCGATCACTTTCACATACACTGGAGCCCGCAATAAAAGCATGCGCTATTGCAACATGGCATAAATTTTTCTCCTTATGCAGATGAATATCTTCACAAATAATACGAAAAGCCTCTTCTTGTGTTGCACATGGTTGTTCATACACTTGAGCTACCTGTGCAGGATGTAAATAAGGAATTGGATAAAACATTGTATCTTTGATCCGTAATCCTTTGACCTTCTCTTCCAACTTGCCATAAATATGCAGTCCCATAGGTGCCAACAATTCTGCACAGGTAGCCAGGCGAACAGCCGAATCATGGTTACCGGCAATTACTATGACCTGCTTTAGTAATTCTAAGCATAACATGCTCATACAACGATTATAAAGTTCAATTGCTTCTTTGCTTGCCAAGGTCGTATCGTACACATCTCCAGCAATTACGATTACATCCACATCTTCTTTCATAACGATTTTCTTTATTTGCCATAAAGCATATTTTTGATCTTCCAGTAAAGATACCTTATGCAAATCAATGCCCAGATGCCAATCCGCCGTATGTAATATTTTCATTGTGATACCCCGTTTCCTTTTATTTCTTCGCATTATTTTCGTCTAGTAAATCAAGATGCCCTATTCTCATATTCTATTTGATAGCATTTTGATATTATATGCAAATAGGTATTCCTCTTTCTATTTGCTACCAGCTTACATCGTTTGACCCTTCTATAAAAAATTGAAAAAAGATGGCGAAAGATCCTCTCACACATCTTTGTGAACTACGCATTGTAAAAAGCTGAGGAAACGCGGTCATTTTATCACGAACCATTTAATTTTCATTAGGATTTGCCTGCGTTGCGTTTCCCTTTTCTAATGTAAAATCAACACTGTCATTAATATCCTCAAAAGCCCAGCGGATGGAAAATTGCTGATACTCGACTGGATATTCATACCATTGGAATTCATATGTTGTTTTCGCGATAATCATTCCATTTTCTTCTTTATATTTCGTATCAATATAATCCATACGATTATAATTAATCGTATCATCCAACATGATCAATTTGGGCACCTTAACCGGATGTTCCTTTTGATATTGATATGTTAGTGTTACTCTAGTACGTCCCTCTTCCTGCTTCACCTGTTGATCAAAACGAACGACATATTTCACAAATACATTTATTGTCTTTTTGATTTCCTTACCATTTGCCTGTGTAATGATCAAGGTAAAATCATTATCCCCTGTCGTTAAGCCATAGCTATCTCTTGGTAAAGTCCAAGAGCTATAGGAAGATACATCAATGGGATTATCCTTTGAATGATACAAATGAACACTTTCGATTTCAGTTTTTCCTGCAGAATAGCTCCAATGGAAATGAATTTGATCATCCATGCGATTATAGGTTCCTAAAAATTCGGTAATCATAGCATCTTCTTGCGTAGGTTCTTCTTGTGTCGGTACATCAATCGGTGTATTGTTTTTCTCTACTAATTTCTGGGTTAGGATATAGATCGTTAAAGATAGGATGATTAGCAATAAGACACTCAGCAGTAATACAAAAAATTTGTTTCTGCGAATAAACCCTTTTTCTTTATCCATACGATCTCCTCCTGTTCATGTTTTTATTTATTATACTGTTTTTTGGTGAAAAAAACCACTCTTTCTCATGCCTTTACAACAATTCCCTTAGCTTTTCCTAATAATGGCAGACGGCTCTTAAGAAAAAAAAGCATCCGTAATGGACACTTTTTCAGCCTATTTTGTCGGAACTAAAGGCACGACAATCCCATGATATGTTTCGTCAATATAGTTTTTCACATCTTCTGTATTTAAGGCATTGATCAATGCTTTAATTTTCTCATCATCTTTATGTGCTGTTTGTACAGCGATGATATTGCCATATGTTTTTGCAGCCTCACTGTCTTTTGATTCGGTTGTAAGAACATTTTCACTGATTTTGGCATTTAAAGCATTATTCCCATTAACAACGGCATAGTCAACATCTTGAATGCTGGCTGCACATGTTTCTGCCTGCATCTCGATAATTTCGACTTTAACATTATATTTGGCGATATCGCTCTTTGTTGCATCTACACCTTTTCCATCCTTCAAAGTGATGATGTTATTATCCGCTAATAATTTTAAAGCACGTCCACCATTGGTAGGATCGTTAGGTACTGAAATTTTCATACCATCTTTCACTTCATCCAATGATTTATGATTTACCGAATAAATACCGATTGGTTCAAAGTGAACAGAGAACACACTTGTGATCTTATCTTGAGCACCCGCTTTTTTCGCCCAATCATCCATATATGGTTTGTGCTGGAAGAAGTTTGCATCCAGATCACCATCTACTAATGCCTGATTTGGTTTTACATAGTCTGTGAATTCCGTAATTTTCACCGTATAGCCTTCTTTTTCCAAAGCCGGCTGAATATGCTTAATAATTTCTGCATGAGGTGTTGTACTAGCACCAATACGCAATGTCTTATCTTCCTTACCTGTATCATCACTTTTTGCGCCGCAGCCTGCAAGTAAGACAACAGCTAAGAATCCTGCTACTAATTTTTTCATTGTTTTTTCCCTCTTTCTTTCTATTTTTTTATATTTCATCCAAACCTGCCTGACAGGTACAACACATTCGACAGATTCGGCTTCCTTGTTTTAATATATGTTTCATATTTCACCTCTAATGGGTGGTTTTCCGGATTAAGATATTTCCTACACCCTGAATCGTTGTCGTAATCAACAATAAGATAATCACACAAACATAAGTCACATCATTTTGCATACTATTATAACCATAGCGAATAGCAAAATCACCGATGCCACCACCGCCGACAGCACCGACCATGGTGATCAAACCAATCAGTGAAATCAAGGTGATCGTTGTTGCACGTATAATGCCAGGAATACTTTCTTTCAAATATACCCGAAAGATAATTTCCATTGGCGAGCTTCCCATTGCCTGACTGGCTTCAATTAATCCGCGATCGATTTCAGCCAATGCACTCTCTACCTGACGGGCAAAAAAAGGAATCGTTCCTACCATTAAAGGAAACAAAGCTCCGCGCAAACCAATCGTCGTTCCCGCAATAATGCGTGTCATTGGCCCTAAGAAGAAAATCAAGATAACAAAGGGAATCGCACGAAACAAATCAATAATTTTTCCCAAAATGAAATAAATCACTTTATTCTCTAAAATATCACCACGTCTTGTAACAGTTAAAATAACACCAAATAATGTACCAAAAATAAAGGATACAGCACCGGTAATTCCCAACATGATAAAGAAGTCAAGAATGGCTTGCCAGAATTCCGGAAGTTTATTCATAATGTTTGGAATTAAATCATTTAGTACTTCTAACATTCTTTCAGCACCTCAACTTTCACATCATGTTTTTCCATATAAGCAATTGCATTTTGAATATCTTCTTTTTGGCCACCAAAGATTACAACCAAATCTCCTAATGGGCTGTCTTTGATGATTTCTACATTGCCAAAGATGATATTCGTATCCACATGGAAATCACGGGAGATTTCGGATATTAACGCCTTCGAAGTATTTACCGCATCATAATTTAATTTCACTAGATGCTGTCCTGGTTTTAATTCTGTTAATGCACTACCCTCATCTACCATTTCGTAAATACGGGATATATTGCTTGTAGTCGCAATGAAATCTTTGGTTACCTTCGCCTGTGGTTTACAGAAAACTTCTAAGATATTTCCTTCTTCTATGACTTTACCTTTTTCCATTACCGCAACACGGTCGCAAATTTCTTTTATAACAGCCATTTCATGAGTAATCAAAACGATGGTAATCCCCAGTTTTTCATTTACCTGTTTTAATAATTTCAAAATGCTCTTCGTCGTTTGCGGATCTAAGGCACTGGTTGCCTCATCGCATAATAAGACCTTTGGATCATTTGCCAAGGCCCTGGCAATTGCCACGCGTTGTTTCTGTCCACCGCTTAACTGTGATGGATACGCATCTTTTTTATCGCCTAAATCGACTAATTCTAATAATGAAGTGATTTTCTTATCCATTTCCTCTTTTGATAAGCCACTCCCCTTTAATGGAAAGGCGATATTTTGATATACGGTACGTGAACGCATCAAGTTAAAATGCTGAAAGATCATACCGATTTTCTTACGCACCTCACGTAATGCCTTTTCACTCATTTTCGTCAATTCCTCGTCGTCAATCCAAACTTTGCCGTTGCTAGGGCGTTCCAACAGATTGATACAACGTACCAAGGTCGATTTACCGGCACCGCTGAAACCAATGATGCCAAAGATTTCACCATCCTGGATTTCCAGATTGACCTCTTTTACTGCATGCACATCACCAGAAACGGTATCAAATGTTTTACTGACATGCTCTAAACGAATCATCCAACTACCTCCTTCTTATAAAAAAAAGCTCTCATCCATTAGGACGAAAGCTTGTGCTTATCGTGTTACCACCTAAATTCACCCATCTTTTGCAAGATAGATCTCATCAAGTACGCCTTCAAACAGAAAGTTATACTCTATCGCTGTAACGAGCGAACACGTCATAGCCTAAACGTTCTTCGACCATGCGACTCCAAGACCATTTTCAACAGCTTCGCTTTATCCTCTTGCACCAAATGAGAACTCTCTGAGAAAGTATACACTGTCTACTCTTCTTTTCTACGTCATTTTGTTTACGTGAATAATGTTACTTTATTTTCCTAGATTCGTCAAGTGAAATAAAACAAAATTCTGAATTATTCCAAATAAACGCTTCTTCAAACGTTTTGTTTACTGTCACACATAAGATTGCCACCAATATAGCTTTCGGATAAAACGAACCTATTTCAATTGGAAAAACCATATAGCGAGACACTTTGCTCATACCAACAAAAGCATATACGACACAATAATGATGTTGATTCACTCTTATTTCATCGTACAACACAGAGGAAAGTTCCTGTCACTAACCAGTATAAGAAGTAAACAGCATTGACTCCAAAAATAATGACAAAGAAAAAATTGCTTTTCTTTCGAGTGTAATAAAATTGCGCCAAATTATATAAAAACATGCCTATTTGGGCAAAGCTATGAAGATAATAATAGCGATCTGTATATGGCGGCCCTATAAGCCAAACCACAACATCATATACAATCAACACACTCATAATAACACGAAAGCTCCATGAACTGGAACGCTCATCCAAATAGGTTATTCGCTCATCACCATGCTGATTCTCTTTGCGCGCTTTCTGCAATAGCTCTTCTTTCTCCATGTCTTATTCCCCTGTCATTCTCCTATGATGTAGTATCATCGTATCCTTTATCAAACGTCAAATAAAGTTTAGCACATTTTAAAAGCTTATAGCAAGTGTACTTTGCATAACGCCATCCTTACACCCTTATGCATTGTTTACAAAAGACACATAAAAAGATAATAAAAGCAGCTATCTAGTTGTCGAAAGTTTTCTTATATCCAACAGCAAAAGAAGCATCATCTAGCACAGAGAGAAAGCAAAGCTTATGGAAAAATCTTAGCCAAAGCAACATTTACCTTATTTTCACAGATAATAAAGAAAAGCGATTTGCTATAGCTGTAAATGCAATGCAAATAGCTTTAAAGAACTCTGTAATATAAAATCCGCCCCTAAGACGGATCTTACCCTATTTTATATTTAAGCTTGTACGTTTTCCCCTCACTTTCATCATCAAAATATTCCGTATAGCTAAAGATGATTTTTTTTGCTGTAGATGAAATGATAAAGATCAAAGAGCCATATATTTCTTCCATTGGTTTTAACGCATATTCATCAGGAAGCTGATTTTTTACACCAAAATAATCTTCTGCTTCGAATGGGCCTTCCTCATCAAAAGTTATCATAAAGTCATCCTTATACATATTTAATATTTCATTTGTTATATTTTTGATGCGGACATGCAGCATTAGAAACTGCGCTTGCTCCTCAACTACAAAATCTTTTAATTCCTTACCCGGTAATTCAATTTTTGTCACCTTGCAAGTAAAAAAGATTGTTTGAAATTCATTAATGAGAGCCTGATTAGGACAATAATCACCTGTCAGAAGCACATTCTGTTTTTCCTTTTCATGTTGTATGATTTCCACTTGTTTTCACCTCTCTAACATACTATATGACGAAGAGCTGAAAAACTGTCGAACTTTGTGTTATATGAGCAGATTTGGATAGATGCGGACACCTTTCTTCACGATTTGCGTTATATGATTCTCATATAAACCTTGAAACAGATGTGATAAAGAATTACCATGACAAATCAAGATATCCGCCTGTTTTCCTTTTTTTAATACACCAACATGGGGTAATTGTAGCGCTTTAGCAGGATAGCATGTCAATGCCTTTAAAAGCAATAAGGCATCCATGCCCTGCTTGATATGTAGCAACTGTGCCAGCAATAATGGATCCTGCATGATGAAATGGTTATCTCTGGTACTAATACAAAACCGTTTTTTGGTATATTTTGTTGATGCTTTGATAATAGCATTCCCATATAGAATAGGATAGGTCAATGCTTGTTTGGGGACAATATCCATTTCAAGAAAGGATTGTGCATGGCTATCCATCGCCATCGTTAAGACCCCATGCTGCATATACTGCATGCGATATTCTTGCAACTTTCTGGTTTTATTCCATTCATCACATGCAGGGTAAACTGCATCAGTTTCAATAAATGCTGGAATCGCAAAATGACTGCGTCCTTCTAAGATTCGCGTATCTTTATCCAAAAGATGTGTATAGCTTCCCTCACCGATTTCCAATATGACATCATGATGCATTGCCAAATAGGCGTGTGAATAAATAACATCTTTTTGTTTAATTGTTTGCATAGTATAAATTTTCTCAAGATTTGTAATGAGTAACGTTGCTTTTTTCTTCATGAATTCTCCTTATAGACTTCTCTTATTATATGACAATTTCACACAGAAAGAAAAGTAAATTATGATATAATTAAACAAGTAAAGGAGGGATGTTATGTTTGATTGGCTAAAAAAACACTTCGAGAAAGAGAATCCAGCAACAACCCCAAAAACAAAGCCTGTAATCCTAACAATTCATGGCTATGGAAGAAGACGTAAACATGAATTTGATAATCTTGCCTTATGGGGTAAAAAAGATGGATATGATATCGTCCAGTTTGATATGTATGATTTATTTGATGAAGAAGATCATGATTGGATGTGCTGGGTACAACGTGCAAAAGATCAGCTAGATCAATATAAAAAAACAAATCGCGATATTTACCTAGTGGGCTTTTCTATGGGCGGTGTTATAGCTTCTTATTTAGCCGCTATGGTACCTGTAAAAAAATTAGTTTTACTTGCGCCGGCATTTAGCTATATAAATATGGATATGATTACGGATGCGATCACCAAATCGGCAATTTCTTTATGGACCAATGATAAAAAAGAAGAAATACAACTTCCCCGTTCCTTTTATAGTGCTTTTAGTGAACTCATTAAAAACCTTAAAAAGTATATTACAAAGGTTGATTGCCCAATCTTATTTCTACATGGTGATGAAGATGAAGTTATCTCAATCAAAAGCTCCATAAATGCATACGATAAAGTCCCACATGAACGTAAAAAGCTCATTATTCTTCACGAAGGACATCATCGTCTTTTGATGGATGAAAAAGTAAACTGGGAAGCTTATCAAATTATGAAATTATTTTTTGATGATCATCTATTAAATGAACAAAAAATAGAGATGGCAGAAGATATCATGGATAAGCTAATTGAAAAGAAACATCGCTTGGATGCTGAAAAAGAAAACTTAAAACAAGTGACGATACATGAGGAATCGGTTACATCGTAATCGATTCCTTTTTCCTTAAAGAAGTGATCATGTAAATAATATTATAAAGAAAAGGAAGGATGTCCTTCCTTAACTAATATTTAATATATACTTTTCTAACGGTACTATAGGAACCAAAAACTTTGCTGCCTAAAGAATCTGTTTGATAGGCCCGTACCTTAACATAATACGTTTTCTTTATTTTCATATTGCTCAGCGTTTTTGAAGTGGCACTGGTATACAAGCTTTTGGTTGTACTTTTCGTAAACTTTGAACTCGTGGAATACGTAATCTGATATCCCTTTGCGTAGGTTACCTTACCATATTTCACACTTAGTTTCCCTTTTGCACTATTTTTTAATGTTGGTGTTTTTCCCTTACCTACACTAAGCTTACTCCATCTTGCATACAGTTTCTTATTGCCCGTACTACCTTTCTTAATGGATGTCACTTTATACTTATATTTACTGTCACTGTACCATCCCTTAAACGTATAGCCTTTCCGTGTTGGACTTTTTAAGGTAATCGTATTGCTGGTTACCGTATAAGAGGATGGATTCTTGCCATTTTTCCCACCATTCAGCTGATAGCTAAGTTTATAGGTGTTTTTGCTCCATTTCGCATACAGTGTCTTATTTCCGGTACTGCCTTTCTTAATGGATGTTACCTTGTATTTATATTTACTATCACTGTACCATCCCTTAAACGTATAGCCTTTTCGTGTTGGACTTTTTAAGGTAATCGTATTGCTAGTTGCCGTATAAGAGGAAGGATTCTTACCATTTTTCCCACCATTCAGCTGATAGCTAAGCTTATAGGTGTTTTTGCTCCATTTCGCATACAGTGTCTTATTTCCGGTACTGCCTTTCTTAATGGATGTTACCTTGTATTT